>NZ_JACSJU010000011.1:0-1377 GCF_018617235.1 Exiguobacterium sp. s132
TCCCTGCTCGTCATAGGTGAACTGCCATGCTTTCGTACCGCCAGTCTCTTGGATTGCAGTCAGGTTACCCAAGGCATCCCACGTGTACGCCAAGCGCCCATCTTCGATACGATTCCCAACTTCCACAGCCGGAGGGTATTCACAGAGACGTGATGAACCTCCATGATTTCCTTACATGTATATGTTTAAATCATGCGCAGCGCATCCAAGTTTTTTCTGGAGAATGTCGACTTCACGCCATAAAAAAACTCCCCAGTCAGATAAACAGATTTGTTATTTCAACTGTCTACCTAATGGGAAGCATATCAAATTCAGCAATCTCATTTTTTTTAGCGTTTTTTAAGGATTTATGTTACTAATTATTTTTTAAAATATTCACTTTGGTGTCTATCAATGGTATTCCTTCCCAATTTTAATCTTAGTGAAATGAATTTCAGCGCTTGCTGGTGGGAACAACAGATTACATACAAATATCTCTGTTTCTTCAAGTACATAACTTGTAATACTAACATCATGCATGAAATAGGGGAGCTGTAATCTAGTTAATTCTCTTACAGGTGCTATCCGATCATCTAATGGAGCAGATATGTCTACTTTTATACACCCTAAAAATTCAATCTGATGGTGATAATTCTCATTTTCTTCTTCGATTTTTAGTAAAACTTCATCTCCATAATACCGGCAATCAAACCCAAGAACTCGAGCATCCCAATAATATATTTTTTCAAATTCATTTAAAATCTCTTGTACATTCATTTTCATTCCTCACCTTCTATAAGGTATATGTGCATCACGACTTTTTCTATCTACAACCTTCATGTTCTTATTTAGAGGCTGACCTGTCTGATTAAACAAGTGAACATGGTGATATTTAGTTTTATTGTCTGGTGGATCGATTCTCATCCGTAATCGACCACTTCCATCTCTAACATGAACAAAACCGTTGTTTTCTGTATATTTCCAATTTTTAGGTATTTTATCTAATATTTGTTTCTTTGACATATTTGGAATATTTCTAGTACTCAATGATCCAAATGCACTATTTGATACACTGGATCGACCTCTCATGGTTTTTGAAGAACCAAAAAAATTTTTTATTGTTTTTATTACTTTATTATTTGTATTTTTATTCTTAGGAAGGTTTGCTCCTCCACCATACGAGGTTTTTATATCTTGTTGAACTAACCCGGTAGAATCGATTCGAATAATTGGGTTATTTGTAACATAGCTATATCCATTTGCCATCTCAATCGATTCGTCACTATCTAATATAGAATCAACCGATAGAAACACCGCATGCTCCGGATGATAATAACGTGCCATCAAATAGTAAAGCTTCAAATCCTCATCGTAGTAATACGAGGCATAACGGATTGG
>NZ_JACSJU010000012.1:0-900 GCF_018617235.1 Exiguobacterium sp. s132
ATGGTGCGGTCGAGAGGACTTGAACCTCCACGGTGTTAACCACCACTAGGCCCTCAACCTAGCGCGTCTACCGATTCCGCCACGACCGCGTATTAAGATGGAGCGGAAGACGGGATTCGAACCCGCGACCCCGACCTTGGCAAGGTCGTATTCTACCACTGAACTACTTCCGCATAAGTATTTAGAGATGCGGGTGAAGGGACTCGAACCCCCACGTCAAAGACACTAGATCCTAAGTCTAGCGCGTCTACCAATTCCGCCACACCCGCATGTGAAATTACGCATTGAATAAAAAATAATGAGAAATGGTGAGCCATGCAGGGCTCGAACCTGCGACCCTCTGATTAAAAGTCAGATGCTCTACCAACTGAGCTAATGGCTCATTAAATTTTAATGGGGCGGCTGAAGGGAATTGAACCCTCGAATGCCGGAATCACAATCCGGTGCGTTAACCACTTCGCCACAACCGCCATGAAAAAATGGTGCCGGCGAAAGGATTCGAACCCTCGACCCTCTGATTACAAGTCAGATGCTCTACCAACTGAGCTACACCGGCGTGTTATATGGTGGCTTTGGACGGAATCGAACCGCCGACACAAGGATTTTCAGTCCTTTGCTCTACCAACTGAGCTACAAAGCCATACGTATTAAATTAAAAATGGCGGTCTCGACGGGATTCGAACCCGCGATCTTCTGCGTGACAGGCAGACATGTTAACCCCTACACCACGAGACCGTTTTTAAGTCATATCGACTTTACCTATTTTAAAGGTCATTCTATGTAAAGTCAATAACTTTTTTAAAAAAATAAAGCCTGGCAACGTCCTATCCTCACAGGGGGAGATCCCCCAACTACTTTCGGCGCTGAGACGCTTAACTTCCGTGTTCGGCATGGGAACGG
>NZ_JACSJU010000013.1:0-771 GCF_018617235.1 Exiguobacterium sp. s132
CGTTCCCATGCCGAACACGGAAGTTAAGCGTCTCAGCGCCGAAAGTAGTTGGGGGATCTCCCCCTGTGAGGATAGGACGTTGCCAGGCTACATATTGGAGGATTAGCTCAGCTGGGAGAGCACCTGCCTTACAAGCAGGGGGTCGGCGGTTCGATCCCGTCATCCTCCACCATTTACACCTGCCGGTGTAGCTCAGTTGGTAGAGCATCTGACTTGTAATCAGAGGGTCGAGGGTTCGAATCCTTTCGCCGGCACCATTTGATCTTTTTAAAAAGTCTACCGCTAGAAATTATACCTTGCCGGGGTGGCGGAATTGGTAGACGCACAGGACTTAAAATCCTGCGAGGGTTTCCTCGTGCCGGTTCAAGTCCGGCCCTCGGTACCATTAATATTTTCCCATGATGATTATTCGTCTCGCACCCTTAGCTCAGCTGGATAGAGCGTTAGACTACGAATCTAAAGGCCGGGAGTTCGAATCTCTCAGGGTGCACCATTTTTAGACGGGAAGTAGCTCAGCTTGGTAGAGCACTTGGTTTGGGACCAAGGGGTCGCAGGTTCGAATCCTGTCTTCCCGACCATCATCACTTATATTGGGGCCTTAGCTCAGCTGGGAGAGCGCCTGCCTTGCACGCAGGAGGTCAGCGGTTCGATCCCGCTAGGCTCCACCAATTTTATTTTTTTACAGACGAACTTTGAAAACTGAACGATGAGGCAAAAATAAGTTTTACAATTTTTGAATGAAGCGCAAGCTTCGTCAATTTAAGAGCTATA
>NZ_JACSJU010000014.1:0-478 GCF_018617235.1 Exiguobacterium sp. s132
AACACCGCATGCTCCGGATGATAATAACGTGCCATCAAATAGTAAAGCTTCAAATCCTCATCGTAGTAATACGAGGCATAACGGATTGGTTGATCATTAATTTTTTCATCATTCACGTTCTTCGTGACCGGCTTACCCCAGGAGTCATACGTATACTCTGCAGCCAGGGTTCCAGTCTCATCTGTGATGGCAACGATATCTCCGCGGTAGTTGCGGTGGTAGTTATACCAGGACCCATCAACTTTTAGACCGACGAGGAGATGATTCGCACCGTAGACATATTCACGGATGTAATTCCCTTGCGCATCCGTTTCGGCCAAGAGACGATTCGAGTCACCGTCGTAATGGAAGCGAATCGTGCCATTCGGCCCCCGCTTCTCGATACGACGTCCCTGCTCGTCATAGGTGAACTGCCATGCTTTCGTACCGCCAGTCTCTTGGATTGCAGTCAGGTTACCCAAGGCATCCCACGTGTACG
>NZ_JACSJU010000015.1:0-430 GCF_018617235.1 Exiguobacterium sp. s132
TGGCTCCGCAAGTAGGATTTGAACCTACGACCTACCGGTTAACAGCCGGTTGCTCTACCACTGAGCTATTGCGGAACGATCTTGCCTGGCAACGTCCTATCCTCACAGGGGGAGATCCCCCAACTACTTTCGGCGCTGAGACGCTTAACTTCCGTGTTCGGCATGGGAACGGGTGTGGCCGTCTCGCTATCGCCACCAGACAAAATGAATATTAACACCGCGTCATACGCATGTCAATATTGTTTTAGGGTTTGTTCCCTGAAAACTGAGGATTCATCAACACAAACCATTAGACTAGATCAAAGCCTCGACCGATTAGTATCATTCAGCTCCACGTGTCGCCACGCTTCCACCCATGACCTATCTACCTCATCGTCTCTGAGGGGTCTTTCTTGATTGCTCAAAGGGAAATCTCATCTCGGAGGGGGCT
>NZ_JACSJU010000016.1:0-343 GCF_018617235.1 Exiguobacterium sp. s132
GGACCATATGTGAAATTGGTTTTTGATGTCTTGATGAATCTTCAGTTTTCAAGGAACAAAAGTGGAGCCTAGCGGGATCGAACCGCTGACCTCCTGCGTGCAAGGCAGGCGCTCTCCCAGCTGAGCTAAGGCCCCGTATTAGAATTGTTCATAAAAATGGTGGGCCTAAGTGGACTCGAACCACCGACCTCACGCTTATCAGGCGTGCGCTCTAACCGGCTGAGCTATAGGCCCTCTTAGAGAGGTTTTGGTCTCTCAAAACTGAACGATGGGCAATGCCACATGGGCATTTTCCTTAGAAAGGAGGTGATCCAGCCGCACCTTCCGATACGGCTACCTTGTT
>NZ_JACSJU010000017.1:0-256 GCF_018617235.1 Exiguobacterium sp. s132
TGTTCGTCGCGTCCTTCATCGGCTCCTAGTGCCAAGGCATCCACCGTACGCCCTTTCTACCTTGATCTAGCGTCTAAGACACACGGTCCATTATGGACCATATGTGAAATTGGTTTTTGATGTCTTGATGAATCTTCAGTTTTCAAGGAACAATCGAGGGACGAACCCTCAAAACTGAACGATGGGCAATGCCACATGGGCATTTTCCTTAGAAAGGAGGTGATCCAGCCGCACCTTCCGATACGGCTACCTTGTT
>NZ_JACSJU010000018.1:0-225 GCF_018617235.1 Exiguobacterium sp. s132
TCCCCCAACTACTTTCGGCGCTGAGACGCTTAACTTCCGTGTTCGGCATGGGAACGGGTGTGGCCGTCTCGCTATCGCCACCAGACAAATATGATATTAACATTATTTTAACATAATGTCAACATGTTTTTTGAGATTGTTCTCTCAAAACTGAGGATTCATCAACACAAACCATTAGACTAGATCAAAGCCTCGACCGATTAGTATCATTCAGCTCCACGTGTC
>NZ_JACSJU010000004.1:0-125068 GCF_018617235.1 Exiguobacterium sp. s132
GACGAAGCTTGCGCTTCATTCAAAAATTGTAAAACTTATTTTTGCCTCATCGTTCAGTTTTCAAAGTTCGTCTGCCGCTCTTGGCGACTAAATGATAATAACATTTAATTCATTTTGATGTCAACAACTTTTTCGTTTGTTCAACGTTTGTCGCTGGCAACAGAGATAACTATATCACCTGCTTTTTGATCTTGCAAGCATTATTCTAAAAAAACTTTTAAATCTTTTTCTACATCATCCAAAGTTCGAATCCCAACTCCTTAATGGAAGAAGGAAGAATAAATCACTTTAAAGAATACACTTATATCTAATAACGACTATAAACCTATAAGGAGTCAACCAATGATGCAATCCGATCTACAGCGGCCTAAGAAACGTTCACCGTTCAGAATCTGGTCTGGTACACAAATTTATACGCTTAAGCGACGAATAGAATGGATGACGGACAAACGAAAGTATGTTTCAAAACGAAACACTGAACCGATGTCATATCTGATCCATACACACCGAACTCCTTTGTATCGCCAACTCCGAGATGTCGACATGGAAGTCCAGCATAACAAGGTAACCAACCTAAAAATTGCAATCACCAAACTGAACGGCTCTATCCTGACTCCAAACGATGTCTTCTCCTATTGGAAGATGATCGGCAAGCCAACGAAACGTAAAGGATACGTCGACGGAATGATTCTCCATTACGGAAAAGTCACTTCAGGAATCGGTGGCGGACTTTGCCAACTGTCCAATCTAATCTATTGGATCACCTTACATAGCCCATTGACCGTGACCGAACGTTATCGTCACAGCTACGATGTGTTCCCAGATTACCGACGGGACCAACCTTTCGGAAGTGGCGCGACATGTTCTTATAATTATCTCGACTTACAAATCACAAACCAGACGGCACAAACGTATCAACTCCTTCTATATATAGAGGGAGATCATCTCGTCGGGGAATGGCGCTCGAACATCCCGAATAAAGAACAGTATCGTATATATGAAGAAAACCATCATTTCACCCGGGAATGGTGGGGTGGAACGATACGACATAACCAGATATTTAGAGAAGTCATTTCAATGAATGGCACACATCTTCGAAATGAGTTCATCACAGAAAATCACGCGATCACGATGTACGATCCATTCCTTCCTGAAAATACTGCATACAAAAAAGCCGACTCGTAATAACAGAGCCGGCTTTTCAAATGAACTTATGCGTGTGGCAAGAACATGAAGTATGCCAAGAAGATGACCAACATCCCGTACATGATCGGATGAATCTCTTTCGTCTTCCCTTTTGCAATCATCATGAGTGGGTAAAGGATAAACCCAAGCCCAATTCCCGTTGCGATTGATGATGTAAGTGGCATCATGATAATCGTCAAGAATGCAGGAACTGCAATCTCGATCTTTTTCCAATCGATATCAAGAAGAGCCGAAGCCATGAGCACACCAACAATAATCAGCGCAGGAGCTGTGACCGGCGCCGTAACAACTGCCAAGAGAGGCGAGAAGAACAATGCCAAACCGAAGAACAATCCTGCGAAAACAGCAGTCAATCCTGTTCGTCCACCAGCAGCGACACCTGCTGACGATTCAACGTATGAAGTCGCTGTAGATGTTCCGAAGATTGCACCTGCCACCGTCGCTGTCGAGTCAGCTAACAACGCCTTACTCGCACGTGGTACTTTATTCTCTTTCATGATCCCAGCTTGACGCGCTACCGCGACGAGCGTCCCAGCTGTATCAAAGAAGTCGATGAAGAAGAACGTCAAGATGACAACGAGCATTTGAAGCGTGAACACATCACCGAAGTTGATGAAGGCTTGACCGAATGTAGATGACATACTCGGCGGCATCGACACAACGTCTGAGATCGCTGTCGGTGTCGGCACAAGACCGAAAATCATCCCGACAATCGCCGTCAACAACATCCCGATGAAAATACCACCTTTGATGTCGCGCGCCATAAGCAAGGCGCTGACCACAAGACCGAACACCGCGAGAAGCGTCGTGCCCGTACCAAGTGAACCAAGACTAACAAGTGTTGCTTCATTCGCGACAACGATGCCTGCGTTTTTCAAACCGATGAAAGCGATGAAGAAACCAATCCCTGCAGCAACCGCCATTTTGAGAGGAGCCGGAATCGCATTAACAATCGTTTCGCGAATTCCTGATAACGTCAATACGATAAAGAAGAGACCTGATACAAGTACACCTGACAAAGCCGTTTGCCAAGAAATACCCATCCCGATGACGACGCTATATGCGAAGAACGCGTTAAGGCCCATGCCTGGCGCAATCGCAATTGGGTAGTTCGCGAGAAGTCCCATCGTCAATGAACCGACTACCGCGACAAGACCTGTCGCCACGAAGACCGCTCCAGTATCCATACCCGCTGCCCCAAGAATGTTCGGGTTAACGAAAAGAATGTACGCCATCGCGAGGAAAGTTGTAAATCCTGCGATCAGTTCCGTGCGGACACTCGTACCGAGTGCTGTGAGTTGGAAGTAACGATCGATCCGACTCGTCGTTGATGGTTGTTGCTGTTCTTGCTTGAGCTGTGTGCTCATTTGTTTTCCTCCTTGTGCTCGCCGTAAAACGAGAAAAGGCCCCCGGCAAATGACCGAGGACCCCACGCGAAACATACGAGGGCATACACCCTCATCTATGTCTCGCCGTAGTGAAATCATTTAAGGTGATTTCGTAGAGACTCTCGGGCCATATCCCCGATATTATACGGCAAAATATTTTATAATTGTTCGGTTATAATAAGAACGTTCTTATCGTATCAGCGTAAAAATAGAATGTCAACTAAATTCACGGATTTTACATCGATAAAAAACGTTAATGTTCGGTTTTAAGACAAAACAGAGGGGAATCCCCCTCTGTTCCGCTTATTCCCATTCGATTGTTGCAGGTGGCTTAGACGTGATGTCATACAGCACACGGTTAACGTGGCTGACTTCGTTTACAATCCGGACAGAGATCTTCTCAAGCACATCCCATGGAATACGTGCCCAATCAGACGTCATGCCATCAATTGAAGTGACCGCACGGACACCGACAGCATAGTCGTACGTACGCTCGTCACCCATGACTCCGACCGAGCGGATTGGTGTGAGCACCGTGAAGTATTGCCAGATGTCGCGTTCAAGACCGGCTTTCTTCACTTCGTCACGCAAGATCGCATCCGATTCACGGACAATTTCTAACTTCTCTTCCGTGATTTCACCGAGGACACGAATTCCGAGACCTGGACCTGGGAACGGTTGGCGCCAAACGATATAGTCAGGAAGACCGAGTTCTGTACCGAGTGCACGGACTTCGTCTTTAAAGAGCGTGTTGAGCGGTTCGATCAACGTGAAATTCATATCTTCCGGCAACCCACCGACATTATGGTGTGATTTGATCGTTTGCGCTGTATCTGTGCCGCTCTCGATGATGTCTGTGTAGAGCGTCCCCTGTGCGAGGAAGTCCATATCGACGAGTTTCGATGCTTCTTCATCAAATACGTAGATGAACTCGTTTCCGATAATCTTACGTTTTTGCTCAGGGTCCGAGACACCAGCCAACTTCGTCAAGAAACGTTCTTGTGCATCGATTTTGATGACTTTCATGTTGAATCCGTCTGCGAACGTCTTCATGACGCTATCCGCTTCCCCTTTACGAAGGAGACCATGGTCGACAAACATACACGTCAACTGGTCACCGATTGCGCGATGAACGAGTGCGGCCACGACAGAAGAGTCGACACCGCCCGAAAGCGCACAAAGAACTTGCTTATCGCCAACGATTTCACGGATTTTCTCCACTTCGAGGTCGATAAAGTTTTCCATCGACCATTCGCCTTTCGCACCACATACTTCATAGATGAAGTTTTTTAAGATGTCGTTTCCGTACTCCGAGTGACGAACCTCTGGATGGTATTGGACACCGTACATTTTCAACTCATCGTTTTTGATTGAAGCGACCGGGCAAGACGGGTTCGTTCCATCGACGATAAATCCTTCCGGTGCTTCCATGACGAGGTCACCGTGGCTCATCCATACTGTATGTTCGACTGGAAGACCGTTATAAATCGCTGATGCTTCCGGCGTCGAGAACAATGTCGCTTTTCCATATTCACGATGAGCGGCGCGTTCCACACGACCACCGAAGTGATGTGTCATAAGTTGCATCCCGTAGCAGATTCCGAAGATTGGAATACCTAGTTCAAAGATCTCTGGATCACAACGATATGCGCCTTCCGCGTATACGCTATTCGGTCCACCTGAGAAGATGATGCCGACTGGGTTCAATTCGCGAATCTCGTCTGCCGTCATCTTATGCGAATGCAACTCACTGTATACGCCAAGGTCACGGACACGACGTGTGATCAACTGGTTATACTGACCACCAAAATCAAGCACCAAAATCATTTCTTGTTCTACTTTCACGAAATCTCCACCTTTCTGCCTTCTCCTCAAAAAAAGGACGCGCCTCTCCCCCAGATTATCCAAACCGAAGAAGAAGCACGCCCTTTTCTTTGTATACGAAACGTGCTCCTTCATAGTCGGTCCATTTACGGTGGTCCGGTAGAGACTCTCGCGCCAATTCACGAGTATATACGAAGGAATGCCATGTTCAATTATCTAACTAATGCGTCTATCTTACTTGATGCATCCCGTCACTTCAACTCATAATTCGATGAATCATGATTTTCCAATATTCTTTATATTTTGAATTCGGCTCTTGTTCCGCATAAATAGCTTGCTCAAACAAAGCCGTCAGACGGGTCATATCATTCGTTTCATAGTAGGCGTCGACCTCTTTGGCGAGTTCCGAAGGCGTACGTCCCTCAATTTTGAATCCGTTCGCACGCAGTCGTTTCATCAAATAGCGGTGCATCGAGACGAGGCGCCCATCCGTGAGCGGACGACTCATCCACCAGACATACATGATTTGACGCTCGATGATTTTCCGGTTCCAAACGAGGACCGCCACGAGGAAGAGAATGACAACCCATCCCCACACCGGCATGTTACGTGCCTCCTCTTGAACATCACCTGTCGTCACGTCATCGATCAACAAATCTTCTTGCGGACGGTTTTGCGTATCGTTGTCCTGATTTGCTTGGGGATCATTCGCAGCCGGCGTCGTATCTTCTGTATCCGTTTCTCGTTCCATCTGCAATAAGTTGGCGTCCGAGAAACTGATTGTCGCTTCTAACGGAACCCAGCCCGCGCCTTCAATGAAATACTCGACCCACGAGTGGGCGTGACGATTTCGAATCGTATGTTCTTCCTCACCTTGAATGACCCCTCGTGTGTCACCCATCGTAAATCCTTTTACCCAACGCGTCGGTATGCCGTTCGCGCGCAGCAATACGGCAGCTGACGTCGAGAAGTTATCGCAATACCCGATTTGTGTGTCGAACAGGAACTGGTCAACATAATCCGTGTCCCCTTCCGGTTGTGCCACATTTTCGGTGTCGTATTGAAATTCTCCATTTCGGAAATAAGCTTCTACCGCTTCCGCCTTCTCGTTCGGTGTCTCACTCTCCGCCGTGATGTCAGTGGCTAAATCTCGTACACGCTCTGGCAACGATTCCGGTAGCTGTAAATAGACCTGTTGCTCTTCTTCCGTGAGCGATGTGATCTCTTCATTTAATGCCAGTTGTTCTTCAGAGAAAGCCGGGACACTATAACGAAGTTGGATCGTCCGCGGAGTCGATTGTTCCTCATTTTCAAATACAATCTTTCCGGACGGTTGCATCGTAATCGTCTCGTTCGGGAAAGCCCGTTCGATATCACCGACTCGAAATTCGGTACCGGACTCTGTTTCGATAGCTTGCGGATATTCTCCACCATAAGGAACAAACGGTTGTCGGCGCTCAAAACGTAACAGTGCCTGTTCCGGTGTCGTATCCACTTCCGAGTCCACTAACTGACCACGATTGTAGTTAGAGTCCAGGACTGGTGATTCGACCCAACCTTTCCCCGTATAAATCGCCTTGGATTCGATACGCCAATAGCGTGCCGGCACGCCGCGAGCGATGAAGACGATGCCGTCATCCTGTTCGAACGGACCACCTAGCGATTCGTCGTTCACTCCATACCCAACTCGACCCGGGCCACTCCCATCACCTTCCGTCGTCGCATTCCGAAAACTCGTAGTGATACGGTCAGACCAATCGCCTTCAAGCGTGGGTGAAGCACTTGCGAGAGCCACGACGACACTGAGGAGTAGTCCGATACTGACGAATCGGACGAGCGATTGACTCGGTCGTTTTGCCAAATCGGTGACAAATAGTAAGAGGAGCGATGTGACGATGGCATACAGGATATTGCCTTCCCCGTCATACAACGTCCACGTATCAAAATAGGCCATGATGCCGAGAGTCGACACAATCATCCCAAGGGCAAAACTATAACTTGGATACGTTCGTCCGACGAGCACAGCAAACAGTAAGCCGATCAGCGCCATGGCAGAGAAGAAAATCGCTTCATTCGGCAGTTCACCGCTCATGACACCCATCAAATCTTCCATCCATAGACCAAACCAGTCCAAAATACTGCCGTGATAGGCATACAAGACGATGAGGAAATTAAGAAGCGAGATCCCAAGAAAAGCTGCCCAAGGCAGAATACTGGCAAACATCGGCACGATGAGCAGGAAGTAAAACGGCCACGTCACATCGAACGTCGTACTTCCAACAATCGGCTCAATCCAGAACGACAACAAATAGGCGGCAAGCGCCGTATAGACGATTCGGGTTACCCATGTCTTCATACCGTCACCTCATTAACTGCCGTGTAGAGATGATAGCTACCCTGTGTCTCATGCATCAACTCTCGAATGGACGTCGTTTCAAAAGGACTGATCAAAATCAAATCTCCAGTTTGTTGAGGCAGTTTCTGCTTCACTCGTTCGACGAGACGCCCCTCAGCTTCTGGCGTTGCGGTCAACAAGTAATGACCGACTTCTGCACTCTGGTCAGGAAGATGGAACAGTCGCACCTGCTCTTCAATGACGTAGAGCTCAAACGGCAGATTTTTTCGTTCTAACTGACGAATCGCTCCAACAAGTAAGGATAGGGAACGTTCAAATGCCTCTTCATACCCGGCAGAGACGGCTGGTACGAACACGAGTGAAAGCTTCTTCTCTTGTTCCTGGTCAAACGTCTTGGTCATCAAGTTCCCTCGGCGTGCGGATGCCTTCCAATCAATCCGTCCGATTCGGTCTCCTGCCGCATACTCCCGAACCCCGCTGGTCGTATTGGCCACTTCGGTGTATGTCCGCATTTGACGATATTGCTCCCCACGACCCCCGACATGTTCGTCTCGAGGTAAATCAAACGGCAATTCAGCGGGTGACACCTCGACGACCGTCTCGAGTCGTAACGTCCGCTTCCGGTCGAACAGACCAAATACGTCACGTACATGTAGAACGGTGCGGTCAAAGACATGAATCCCACGCTTAATCGCCTCGACCTCATAATGGACGACTTCTGCTTGTCGGAAAAAACGGTCTACAGGCACGACAATCGTCTTGTCTTCATCCGTCAAACGTTGTGGCAATCGCTCCTCTAACGTGACCATCCCAATCAAGAAAGGATACTTCCGTTCAATTCGTAACTCGACATCCATTGTTTGTCCAGAAACAAGTCGCTTCGTTGTCACACGGCGCACCACATTTGCCGCTGTGACCGGATAAATCATAAAGAGTGTCCAGTAGACGGTCAACACAGCGAACGACCACCATAAGGTCGAAGCGACGATACTGCCTTCGATGCGGGCAAATGCATACAATCCGAATGCCGCCGCCCATACAACGAACAGCTTCATCCAGTTTTTCATACTTCATTGACCTCACGATCCATCGGGACAGGCAACGTATCCAGCCAATCTTGAATCAACTGATTCGGTGATTTTCCTTTATACCGTGCTTCTGCTGTCAAGAGTACGCGATGTCCGAGCACACTCGTCGCCATCGCCTTCACGTCATCCGGCAAGACGAAATCGCGATTATGGATATACGCCCACGACTGTGCCGCTTTCATCAACGCCAGTGTGGCTCGCGGACTTCCTCCTAAATACGTATGCGGATCTTTTCGAGACTCATGCACCAATCGCACAATGTACTGTTTGACCGCACTCGACACATGCACGTCTCTCACTTCACGTTGCATGAGTTCAACTTCTTGCTTCGTAATCACGCTCTGAAGCGCCTCGAGCGGCTCTTCTTTTTCAAACCGCGACAATAATGCAATCTCTTCATTGAATGTCGGATAGCCCATCTCGATTTTAAGTAAGAAGCGATCCAACTGTGCTTCCGGCAACGGATACGTCCCTTCATGCTCAATCGGGTTTTGTGTCGCCATGACGAAGAAAGGTGACGGTAACACTTTCAATTCCCCGTCCACTGTTACACTTCGCTCAGCCATCGCCTCAAGAAGAGCCGATTGCGTTTTCGGTGAGGTCCGGTTAATTTCATCCGCTAAAATGATGTTACCCATGAGCGGACCTGGTCGATATTCAAATTCCCTCGTTTTTTGGTTGTACATCGAAATCCCGGTCAAGTCGGACGGTAGCATGTCCGGTGTGAATTGGATGCGCTTAAAATCTAAGTCAATCGCTCGGCTGAACGTACGGACGAGCATTGTCTTTCCGACTCCTGGTACGTCTTCAAGCAGCACATGCCCACCTGCTAGCAAGGCAGTGAGACTTTTTGCGATGACTTCTTCTTTTCCGACAATCACGGTTTCAATAGCAGTAATAATCGATTGGACAGTTGGACGGTACATGACGGACTCCCCTTTTTCTCTGATCTAGGATGACTGAAAGTTAGAATGTTCTGACTTTATTGTGACACAAGCGAGTGTCGGAAAGAAAGAAATACCGCACCCAAATGCGCTTCCTATTTCTTTACCCAAAAAACGTGTCCGTTCTTTAGAAAAAACGGGCACGTTTATCGATTACTCTGGACGCTTCACGTCAAATAGTTCCCCAAGGGTCGCATAACTATTGCCGGCCATCCGACTGACAGGCGCAAGCCGTTTAGCATCGATGCGTCCTTGAGTATATAACTCTCGGTCAATATGGAAACGGACAATTCGCGCAATCAATAAATCGGCAGTCGTTTTTCCGTCATGTTCGATCGGCAAGTGATGATGGAGCACACATTCAAAACGGATTTTTGCTTCTTTGACCCCTGGAGTCGAAATCACATCACTCGGTTGAAGCGTAAAGTCTGTACGAGACAGCTCACTCTCATCTGCCGCAAGGTTGGCGGCCGTCTCGTTCACGTTGATGACGTTCGTTTCATCTACGACATGAATCACTAGTTCATTCGTACGGAGTGCGTTACGCGCCGTGTCTTTCATGACGCCATCTTTTCGTTGAACTGAGACGGAGACGAGCGGAGGGTTGGATGCGACTACATTAAAATAGCTAAACGGGGCGGCGTTAATCACGTCCCCATTTTGTGTTGTGACAAACGCAATCGGTCTTGGCACAATGCTGCCAATCAAAAACTTATATGTGTCTCGTTCAGTCAAGGCAGACGGTTCAATTGATAACATAGACTACACTCCTCGTTGTTTTATCTTAATATCAAGGTAATCACTTCGTTAAATAATGTCAACGCAAAGCAGGTTGACACGTGTACATTTCATGTATTTTGGGTAAATCGCATTATGTGAATCTATTTTAATGCACGTTGAATAAGCAAATTGCTTCATTTTCTCTTCCCGGTCTCATAGAATTCAGGGCAAGGAAAAGATGACCTATCGTTTTTTATGTTCAAGGAAGGAAGTAGAACGAATGATCAGCAAGTGGATTGAACAATTGAACAGTCGTCAAATACTCAGTATTTTATATAGTGTCTGTGGATTCAGTCTGGTTTTAACCTTGATTGGAGCCTGGTTCGTGCGTGATGGGAATGTCTCTACTCTCGAACTCACTGCTCTCCGATGGATTTGGATGATCGGGCTCGTCATGTTCATCAGTGCCATCTTATTAATCGGACGCCCGCTCATCAAACGGATGGCCGACCAAAACAGCAGACTGAAAGCGAAGAAAGAAAAGCTTGAGAACGTATTAAATGAATCGAAATTAAATGAAATTAATCTTCAATATCGCAACGAGTTGATTGAAGTATTGGCTTCGAAAGAATCCTTATTTGATTACTCTTCTGTTATTGAAAAGATTGTGTTGCTTACAAAATCTGAGTTCGGTGCCCTCTTACTCACTAAAGACGGAGAAATCACGTCTGTTGTACCGAAAGAGATGACCGAAGATCAACAAGAAAGTCTAAAGAAAGATTCCCTTTTGCTTAAACGAGTCATGATTTCAAAGTTACCGGCCGCCACTTCTAAGCGGGTCGTCGATGCGTTACACACGTATCCATATTATATCTATGAGACGGTCATTCCCATCATGGACCCATCGGATAATAGTCTGATCGGCTGTCTTTACTTGGCGCGTTACGACGAACAATACGATGCCAGTGAAAAATCGGAATTGAACGCATTCGCAGGTCAACTTGCCATCTCACTTCTCCGCATGCAGCTTTATCGCCAGATGCAACAGGATCGGAAAGAGACGGCGCAACTAATCAATTCTGTACGTGAGGCCATTTTATATGTGAACTATGAAGATGACACTATCGTCGGCAATCGCGCCTTCATCCGTATGTTTGATGATTTACACTTTGACTATAAGGGATACGAAGAACTCTCTGCCATTGACATCGATATCGAACAGCTGGCGGAACGGGTCGATCAACATGAACAGTTTGTCCGATACTTCGAACGCGTCTTCACGCAAGACCCGCCGGAGGATGGGCTCACGATTTCAATCGACCAAGGCGATTGCTTCATTCAACTTTATGCCGAAAGTGTCTATCGAGACCGTCGACTCCGTGGAACGATGCTCGTCTTACGTGACGTCACGGCCGAAACAGAAATCGATCGGATGAAATCCGAACTCGTCTCGACCGTCTCACATGAATTACGGACACCATTGTCCTCGATTTACGGATTTACTGAACTGATGCTGTCACGAGATTTGAAGGAAAGTCGTCGTGAACTGTATTTGAAGACAATCCACGATGAAGCGAAACGACTCTCGTATCTCGTCAACGATTTCTTGGATCTTCAAAAAATGGAGTCTGGAAAGCAAACGTTCGAGTGGGAACCGGTCGATTTATACAAGCTCATCACAGACAGTGTCGCGTTTTATCAGGAAACGACGGACCGGCATGAACTATTCATCGATGCCGATACCGAACAAGACTTTATTATCGATGCAGACTTAGAAGGGATGCGTCAATTACTTGGTAACCTATTAAGTAACGCCATCAAATATTCGCCAGATGGCGGGAATATCCTTGTATCGCTCGAACGTATAGACGAAGAGGTCGTGATGAAAGTGAGAGACCACGGTATGGGTATACCGAGTGCCTCGCTCCCTCACCTCTTCGGGAAATTTTACCGCGTCGATAATTCGGATCGTCGTAAAATCGGAGGTACCGGTCTCGGTCTCGCAATTTGTAAAGAAATTGCCAAAGCCCATGATGGTCAACTCCATGTCGAATCGGTATACGGGGAAGGAAGTACATTTATCTGTGAACTCCCAACCTCAAAAGAACACATCATGCAATAACACGGTCGATATGACCGTGTTATTTTTGACTCTTTTTTTGCCTAATTTGGAAGGAATCCTTTTACAGAATATAGAAAGGAAAGAAACCGATTCATTTTCGTAGATGTAGGTTACCCTATCCATTTATTTTTGCACGTTTTAAGTCAAAAACAAGATATACTGAATATAAAGAGATTGCTAGGATCGGAGGACTTGCCATTGGATCATCGTGACCCACCTTTTTCAGAAATTGGAGATTTTAATCAATGGGGACGTTTCGAGATTGACGTGCCTCACATGGGGGAGCAAGCGAAGTTTCAAACTGCCGCTGCTTTGATTCGGAAGCATGTGCCATTGCGGCTTGGTGGTTTTTACATTGTTGCTAGCGAAGAGGAGATTTTGCATAGTGGCTCTCATGATGCGAATCTTCAAAAACATTTGATTCATCTATTACAGCAGGTCCTTAACGGTCATATAGAAGACGAACGCCTCGTTCAAGAACAAGTGTGGACTGTGCATTATTTTACAACGCCATAGAAAAGAACTCGATTTAAGTATCATTACTTATCTCGAGTTCTTTTTGTTTACTCCCAACGTGACATCATTGAGATTGTTTTTTCATAGTATTCTGTAGCAAGTTTGTACTTTCCTGTGCTTCTTAATTCTCTAGACAACCACAATGCATACTTATGAGTGTAGTATTCATCATATGCTTCAAAATAATTAACAGCTCTTTTTAGACTTTGGATTAACTCATTTTGATCAATTTTTTTATACTTACTTACGTAAATATCAAAGTGATAGTTAAACTCTACTAAATCATCTTGATCCCCTTTTAACTCATAGCCTATTGCCAACCATTCCATAATGCCTTCAATATTATTTTTAGCGGCATTGACTTCAAGCAAAGACATTACACTATATAGTTTACTTTTTGCTCCTTCTTTAACCTTAAAACTATCAAGAAAATATTTTTGTGCTTTCTCTTGATCCCCAATTAAAAAATATATATCTCCCATATTGTTATAAAGCATTCCATAATAATCGTTCAATTTTGCCTTATCTGCCACTTTCGCTGCTTTTTCATAATGTTCTAAAGCAATTGTGTATCGTTTCCGACGTTTAAATGACAAACCAATAATCATGTGCGACTCGATAATTCGTTCCAAGCAAAAATTCTCTTGAAAATACTCGAGTGCCAACTTCACGTAATCAATAGCTTGAGAATAATCTGTAAATCGGTGATAAAGGGCGCCCATCACATATCGCATATCTGCTTTTTCCCAATCAGGAATACTTGAATCCGCAAGCTCTTTACCAACATTCTCTAACAAACTCACAGTAGTTTCTCGATCAGCCGACTGATAGAGAAACATGTAGAGGCACTGCAATAAATCGTATCGCAAACGATTGTCTTTGTTTAGTTGATCTTTAATCCAACCTACTTCAATTAAATATTGAACATTACCACCAGGTGTGAGACCAAATCGCGCTAGCGTGATTAATAAAGTAATGTACAATTCCTTCGATTGTAAGACAACAGGATTTGTTTTAAATTTTTCAATCCTCTTAAAATACTTATCTTCTTGGCGTGACAATAATGCTTCTTTCAATATATCTCGAATTTCTTTTTTAGTTTGATCTACTTTTTCACTGAAGTCATAATAAAGTGGAACCTCTAATTCTAACCTTTCAAAAATCAGTTCTAAGACTTCGTCACTAGGAGTAGTTTGATTATTTTCAATTTTACTTAAGTATGAGATTGAGCAGATTCCTCTAGCAAGCACTGACTGCTTCATATTTTTCCGCATACGTTCTACTTTTATTAAATTCCCAAAGTTATATTCCATATCAAAAAGTAGCCCCTTCGAACTAAAATGGTTGGTTTTTTTAAAAAATATTAGTCTTTTTGTCACGCATACAGGAAATTCGCCACAAAAAAGCATCTTAAAAGAGCATTTCTAGGAATGATTTTCCCAACCAAAACATCCCCCTTTATAAAAGATGACATGATAATATTGAACTAGTAAAAACAGTTTCTACAAATTTCCTAGTTAATTTTTACTAAATAACACATTTCAATTATTTATCCGGGGGTGAAAATGACAAATGGGAAAACTAAGTTTCTTACTTGCCGAAGACTACATTAAGCCTAAAATTTATTTTAAGTCAAAGCAAGTTCCAACCATGGATACAATGTACACTTCTGAAGATCATAATAATTTTTCAGGGTTAGAACACCTGACCCAATTGTTAAGTTCTCCTAGAGGTTTCATTGTAAACGCTTTTCAAATCGATTACTATCAATCATTACCTCGACTGATAGCTCGTTCATTGAATCACATTCACTCTTTCAAAAAACTTTATATTCTAGGACCTGAACTTTCCCTCTCGATTTTAAAACGAAGTACAAAAACAATTTATGAAAAACAGTTACTTGATTATGAATATATTAACGTTGAGCAGGATTCAGACTTTGTTACTAATCAATGCATGACCCTACTTGAAGAAGGACATATTTTGTATATTTTGCCCGAAACATCAGTTTGCTGGAGACCAAATTTACTCAATGAAACTGATAAGATATCACATTCTCTTTGCAGTACGTTATTGAGTCAACAAGTAAATGTTTCTATTCTAGCAACTGCTGTAAAAAGTGAATCTGAAAAAGTAGTGATCTTTCCTGCCGACACTCCAGATGCTTACTCAGGAGATTTGGAGACACGTATATATCAGCAATCTGAGACACTATACCGATTGTTCGATTCTTTGAAAGCTGACGAATGATCTATGATAATTTAGGTTTTTCTGCTTTAAAAGCATAAAATAATAATTTGATGGAGGTTTTATTAATGAAAAAAGTAACAGGAATACTATTTATCGCTACAGCAGTTTTACTTTTAGGAAGTTCTGTTAGACCTCTAGTAGATGATATGCCTCGCATTGTTAAAGTAAATGAGCCCGTCAAATTACACGTTGATGATATGCCTCGTATCGTTAAAGTGAACGAACCAATCAAACTCTTTGTTGATGATATGCCTCGCATTGTTAAAGTAGACAAGCCTGCTAAACTATTCGTTGACGACATGCCTCGCATTGTTAAAGTAGATGAACCAGTTAAACTACTTGTTGATGATATGCCTCGCATCGTTTAATCTGATTTACTCCAGACGCCTTGTGCGTCTTTTTTATTTTAAGAAAAAAGGTAAATGAATTATATATTCCCCTCCATTTTTTCCTTTTTACTTATATAATAAACAGGGACAACCTAGATGCACTCTCATACGCCGCCCTTGTCACTAGTTTAATGAATAAAGGAGTTTGAACATTGAATGAAACAAAATCATCATGGAGTTTAAAGCTGTTACTCAGCTCTTCACTTGCAATATCCGGGGCAGCAATCGTCCCGTTCCAACTGGATTCATCTGGTATTCAATCGACTGTTGTTGAAGCCGCCTCGACCTATACCACTACCGCCAACTTAAATCTTCGCTTAAGTGCAGCCACTTGGAGCCCTGTCCTGTTGACCATTCCATCTGGCTCAAGCGTCACGTATATCAGTACATACGGTTCGTGGTACAAAGTCAGTTATGGAGGCAAAACAGGATATGTCTCTTCTCAATACGTTACGGTCTCGAACACTTCTGCTTACTATAAGACAACAGACCGATTAAATATGCGTCTTACTGCCGCTTCATGGAGCGATGTCGTCACCGTGATCCCTGCCGACGCGACCGTCAAGTATGTCAGTCGCTATGGGTCATGGTACAAAGTGACGTTCAATGGAAAGACGGGCTACGTCGCTTCTGCTTATTTAACAGCTACGAGTGCTCCCGTCCCACCTTCGGACTATTATAAGACGACTGCCAATTTAAACCTTCGTCTCAGCGCCGCTTCATGGAGTTCTGTCGTCACGACGATTCCGTCGGGTGCGACGGTCAAATATGTGAGTCGCTACGGATCATGGTATAAGGTTACCTATAATGGAAAAACCGGTTACGTTTCTTCTGACTATTTAACGGCGACGACAGCTCCTGTAACCCCGTCTGCTTATTATGAAACGACCGTGAACTTGAACATGCGCCTTAGCGCGGCCTCTTGGAGCAATGTCTTAACCGTCATTCCGGCCGGGTCGGTCGTCAAGTATGTCAGTCGTTACGAGTCGTGGTATAAAGTCACATACAATGGGAAAACCGGTTATGTAGCATCCGAGTACTTGAAGCCTACGACTGTCACGACACCAACCGATACAGACGGAACTGGTAAAACGGTCGTCATCGACGCAGGACATGGCGGAAACGACCCTGGCGCTGTCTACGGATCGGTTTACGAGAAAGTAATTGCACTTGATATCGCGAAACGCCTTGCTGGCGTCTTATCGAGCACATATGACTACAACGTTAAATTGACTCGCTCAAACGATACGTACCTCTCCCTTGACCAACGTGTGTCACTCAACAAGTCTTATAAAGGGGATGTGTTCGTCAGTCTTCACGCGAACTCTTCTGTTTATAACACGGCTCATGGACATGAGGTACTCGTCCCGACGTCAGATAGCTATACGACAAACCCTTACGTTTCCGCCAGCCGTAGTCTCGGCTCAAGTATCAATAAAGAAATCGCTTCACGGATTTCCACGATTCAAAACCGTGGGGTCAAGTATCAAAATGTATACGTAGTCGGACGTAACGTGTCACCTTCTACCCTTGTCGAATACGGATTCATCAGTAATTCAAGCGACCGCTCACATTTAACGAGTACGACATATCGTCAACGAATGGCTGAAGCAACGGCATCCGGCATTCATCAATTCATGCGATCTTATTACTAAAAACAAGGAACTTAGCACTCAGCTAAGTTCCTTGTTTGATATTGACCCGCCAAATCATATGTGATGCCCCGGGACCCCAATAATGTTCGAGGATATGAGATGGCTCACCCAATCGTTTTTGCCAATAGGCTTGAGCGCTCGGGAATCCGGCATCTAAATAAAAGACGTCTTTCCCTCGATCCGAAATTTCACGCATCATTTCTTCTAACAAGTATTGTCCGACACCTCGCCGCTGCATACGAGGTGACACATAGACACTCCCTAACTCGATCGCACCACGCTCAATTTGTATGTTTCCTGAGATGATATCATTCGGAGGTAGTAACGCCCCTGCTCCCACAATGAATCCGTCTTCTTCCACAATGTACAGTTGAACGGTGTCATCATCGAAATGATCTTGAATCGTCGTGTTCAGACGTGCCACTTCTTCATCGAGCAAATCGGCATCTTCAAAACGCTCTCGTCGAATCAAGTCACTCAGACTCTCCATAAACAAGCGCTGCAAGGATTTCACGTCTGATTGTTCGAGTGCGCGAAAATTCAAGACGTCCACTTCCTTTTCTTTTTTGTCCTACTCTTTACCCTCACGCATCCGTTGCGTAACACTCGGGTATGAAGGAATCATTTCCTCGAGTGGCTCATAACTCAATTTACCGTACGTTTTCCAAATGACTAAAATCGCAGCGGTCCATAACGTGATCGTCAAATGAATAAACCCGACTGGATAACCACTTTCCGCTTCGAACCCGACCATCACGAGCATGACATTAAACATCGTATGCATGAGAAAGGCCGACCATAAATTACGCGACGAACCGTTGTATACCCAAGTGATGAGAATCGTATAAGCCATCACGGCTAATCCATATGCCCAAAACGATAGATTCGCCTGAACTGTTCCAACCATGAGGAAGAGCGGAATATGCCATAGCGTCCAGACCACTCCGAGTGACAAGCTGGCTAGAAGCGGTGGGAGTCTTGATTGCAAGGCGTCGAGCAAATAGCCGCGCCATCCATACTCTTCCTGCACCGCCCCACCGAGAAATAGCATATAGAGAAAGTATGGGACGATCCACCACGGTTCGCGAACGAGTAAGGCATCGCTTCTATCCGTCCACCAATACGCACGAGAAATAAGAACGGCACCAACAAAAGGGGAATCACATACGTCTTCCAACTCATCTGGAACTGAACGCTTTTCCGAAAAAGATGTGTCACCCCTTCCCCACCGCGAAGTCGATACATCGTAACGAACCCTGCAATGCTGGGTCCAAACGCTCCCGAAATAACGATTGCCATAATCGGTAAATCGGTCCACCAGTACAAACTTCCCCATATAAGCCATGAGTAGCCGAATGAGACCAATAAGAACAAGTGAATGTATTTATTTTTATACATAGTCAGCACCCCTTCAGCAATGTAGTACCCCTTATTTGATTGGAAGAATAGCATTTGAATCTTTTTATATGTAATTACAATTGTTCGGCATATAATAAAGTGAATCATAAATTAAAAACCCTATGAGGTATCGACACTATGGAACAGATTAGCACGCACACAACGAGTCATAATGGATTTTTGATGATGCTCGCTTTCCTCATTGCTAGCGTTTCAGCCTTGATGGCACTCGAATTAGCGAAGCGGGTCACAGGAGGTGTGACAACGTCTCATCGTACTTGGATTTTATTTGGTGGTACCACCCTAGGTCTCGGCATCTGGTCCATGCATTTTGTGGCCATGCTCGGTCATGCTTCTTTACACGAAAGCACGTACTCCATCTGGCTCATTATCGGATCGATGATTCCGGCGATTGCCGGGTGCATCCTGTCGTTCGGTTTGATTTCCCGAAAGACGACATGGATGACCTTACTGCAATCTTCCGGTTTGATGGGATTCGGAATTGTCAGCATGCATTATATCGGGATGACCGCTATACAAAGTGTTCAATTAGACTTTGATCCCTTATGGGTATTGATTTCGATTGGTATCGCTTGGGGCGCTTCCTTTCTCGCCTTATGGGTAGGTTTCTTTTCATCCTACTCTATGCAGCATTCCGCTTTTTCCGTGAAACTGATGTTCTCCCTTCTGATGGGGACAGCTATTTTCAGTATGCACCTTGCTGGAATGCGGGCAACGACCATTATCCCCGATGCTTCACCCGTCAGGCAGGTTCCGATTGATCCGACCCTACTCGCATGGTTAGTCACAAGCATCGTATTTCTCTTATTCGGGATGTACTTTATTGCGTATACGTTAGAACGACAAATCCAAAAACGTGACCTCTTCCAAACGACGATTTTAGAATCGACAACGGATGCCGTAGTGACAACGACAAGCGATGGTGAAATCCAATATCAAAATCAAGCGTTCGCTCACTTATTCGAGGGGCATGTAACAGAACCATTTTTTCAAGATTATCATCCTTTGCTGTCGGCTCAACAGCCGTTCTATCAGCCGGTACAAATTGACACGAATCATCGTACGTTAGAAGTGACGTCTTACCCACTTCAAGATGGTTCGAACAATCAAGTACTCTGGTTTATCCGAGATGTGACCGAAGCAGTCGCCTCTCAGCGTCTGATTGAACATATGGCTTTTCACGATGCATTGACGGATTTACCAAATCGGCATAAACTGGATGCCCTCTTGAAGGAATGTATCTCACAAGAACGTTCGGTCGCCTGTTTATATATCGACGTAAACCGCTGGCGTTTCCTAAGTGACATTCTCGGGCATCACGGAGCAGATGAGTTGATCATTCAAGTCGCTGACCGCCTCAAACATACGATTCACCTAGACGATGTGTTGACACGAATCGGACCATCCGAGTTTGTCATCTTACTATTTGCGCAACGAAGTTCGCTCGCTCATCAAAAGGCTGAAAAATGTATTAAGGCGCTTTCATCCAGCTTCGACGTGGATGGCACGACTCTTGAATTGACGATGAGTGCGGGAATCAGTCATTTCCCTAAGGATAGTGCTTCTTCCGAAGAACTTATTCAATTTTCTCGTCTTGCCGCTGATGAATCCAGACAGGATGGAGAGAATAATATCAAATTATTCGAAGAATCATCACGACCTCAACTCTTGCGCAATATCGAGATAGAAAAAGCACTCGTCACCGCACTAAGTAAAAACGAACTGACACTTGTCTATCAACCGAAAATCGATTTGAAGCGGAATCGATTAGAAGGCGTGGAAGCGTTACTTCGCTGGCAACATCCACAAATCGGAAAGGTTGCGCCATCTGACTTCATCCCGATTGCAGAAAACACGGGGTTAATTCATTCGATTGGTCATTGGGTCATTCGGGAAGGCTGTCGCACTTGGGTACGTTGGCAACGGACTGGGATACGTCCCTTTACATTATCCCTTAACGTCTCCCCCCTCCAATTTGCGCGCGAAGACTTTGTTGATACGCTACAATCCATTCTTTTGGAGACGGGGATGGACCCGATGTATCTCGAATTGGAAGTGACCGAGTCCTCGATGCTTTCATATGAGGCCTCGACTCGTGAAAAACTGACGCAGTTGCATCAGCTCGGGATCCTCATTTCTCTCGATGATTTTGGGACCGGCTATTCTTCTTTCAGCCAACTTCGGGAACTTCCTGTGCAAGTGCTGAAAATCGATCGGTCGTTTATCGAGAACCTGTTCACCGACCGCAATCAAGAGGCCATCGTCCGCTCGATGATTCAACTCGGTCACAACCTGGGCATGAAAGTTCTCATGGAGGGCGTGGAAACATCCGCTCAACTCGAATGGTTACTCAAGGAATCATGTGACTACGTACAAGGCTACTACTTCAGTCTTCCATTGTCTGAGACAGACGTTCCGTTTCATGTCAAAGAGACGACCACCTATCTCGAGTTCGGAAAATACTAAAAATCGCTCCTGTCCATTTGACAGGAGCGATTTTTAGTTACGACACGCGTTCTTTTTCTTCTTCACGAATCAAATGATATTGATCGAGAATCAACTGAGTCAACGTATCCCCCTCATGAAGATGAAGGTATTTTTCAATCGTTGACGAGATGCCGTGTTCTTCGATCGACAAGTTCAGCTCCGATGATTCCGAATCCTCCGGGTTGTAGTAATGAAGGGCTGCTGCAATCCCGTAAGCGAGTTCGTTTGGCTCGATGCCGTTATCCATCAATTCGCGTGCCGGCTTGACGAGACGGTCGCTCGGTCCAAGTTTACGAATCGGCGAACGCGCCACGCGCGACACTTCGTCCTTCAATTTCGGGTTTTCAAAGCGCTTGATGATTTTTTGAATGTATTGGCTATGCTCTTTCGCCTCGAATCCATATTTCTCAAGCAATAACCAACCTGTTTCATATAAAGCGCCTTGGACGACTTGACGCACACGGCGATCCTTCAATGCCTCGTCAATCGTCGCCTTCCCGAACAACGAGCCAATATAAGAGGCGATGGCGTGTCCCGTATTGACCGTGAATAATTTCCGTTCGATATACGGTCCGATTTCTTCAACCCATGTCACACCTTGAATCGGTGGTTGTTCGTTGAGCCCTTGTGTCTCGATGACCCATTCATGGAACGTCTCGACTTCCACGTAAAGTGGATCCTCATGTTGTTGTAGTGGGACGATGCGGTCGACAGCCGCGTTCGGGAAGAAGACATTCGCCTCCCCGACACCGCCACACGCCTCTACTTCTTGACGAAGAATCGCACTCCCACCAATCATGTTCTCACATGCAATGACATAAACCGGGGCGTCTTCGACTTCACGAGCACGAAGTCCTTCGCTAATCAACGGTGCCACTTTTGAGAGGAGTGACGGTCCGACAGCCGTCGTCACGAGATCTGCTTCTGCGATTAAGTCCACGACACGAGCCGGTTCTTTTAAACTGTTGACACCGCGAACACGGTCGACAATGATACGATCGACGCCGTCTTCTGCGAATCCGACCTCATAATGACGTTTTACCTCAAGCGCTTCGATGACAGTGTCATTGATGTCGACAAACGTCACCTCGTAACCGCTTTGATTGAGCAATAATCCGATAAATCCTCGTCCAATGTTCCCTGCACCAAAATGAACAGCTTTCATTTACGCCACCTCTTCCATAAAGAGCGCCAAGATTTCTTCTTTCGTTTTCGCCTGAACAAGACGCTCCACATTGCTTTCGTCCGAGCAGAGAATCGCGATTTGCGAAAGGAGCTCTAAATGTTCATCATTCACGCCTGCAATTCCGATGACGAGTTTGGCCGTTTGACCTCCGAAGTCGACACCGTCTGGTACTTGCAAGAACGAGATCCCCGTCTTCTGAACCGCTGATTTCGCTGCTTCTGTACCGTGTGGAATGGCGACGTGGTTTCCGATATAGACGTTGGCGATCGCTTGACGTTCATGCATCGCTTCTACATACTCCGGCGTCACACAGCCGGCGTCTTGTAGGACGGCTCCGGCTGCTGTGATCGCTTCCTCTGTCGTTGCGAATGTTTGGTTAAGTCGAATCATCTCTGTTTGAATGAATGGCATTTTGATTTCCTCCTAATGGCTAAACCGTATCTCTATCTGTTCTGAGTTCAAGAAATTTTGCTGCGTTCCGCTTTAATTTCTTCTACCAATTGGTCGTAGTAATCGGCGTTCAAGAAGTTCGTGACCGAACGATGAATCGCATTCGGTGCTTGCGCTTCCGCACGCTCCGTCAAATCTTCGTGTGTGATGACGAACTGGGCATCTTTCGGCAAGTTGCTGATAGACGTGTTCGTCACTTTGATTGGCAAGTTCGCTTTGTTGACCTTGTTCCGGAGAACCGATGCTCCCATGGCACTCGATCCCATTCCAGCGTCACAAGCGAAGATGATATGGTCGACTTTATCAAGACGATCTGTCACGAGAGCCGATGCGTAAGACTGTTTGCCTTTCATCGCACTCACGTTTTGTGTCGCTTCTTCGAGTGATACTTCCTCTGCTGCGCTCGATTTCAAGATGACACTAGCCACAGCGAACGTGACCGCTGCTGACAAGAGAATCCCTGCCACGAGTCCAAGATATGAACCGCGTGATGCCATCGCAAGAATGGCAAAGATACTACCTGGTGAAGCAGGTGCGACGAGACCGACATCAAAGAGTACGAACGTGAAGATCCCTGTTGCGCCCCCTGCGATCATCGCAAGGATCAAGACCGGCTTCATCAATACGTATGGGAAGTAAATCTCGTGAATCCCACCAAGGAAGTGAATGATAGCTGCACCCGGTGCCGTACGTTTCGCTGCACCTTTGGCGAAGAACATGTATGCGAGAAGTAATCCAAGACCTGGTCCTGGGTTTGCTTCAAGTAAGAAGAGAACTGATTTTCCAGCGTCTGCGACTTGATCGACACCAAGCGGACTCAAGATCCCGTGGTTGATGGCGTTGTTCAAGAAGAGAACTTTTGCTGGTTCGATGAACAGACTCGCAATCGGAAGCAATTTCGCGCCGACGATCCAGTCAACACCTGCCGCCATGACTTTATCGAGGGCACTCATGATCGGACCGAAGATTTCAAATCCTCCAAGCATGAGAAGACCACCGATGATTCCAACTGAGAAGTTGTTGACGAGCATTTCAAATCCTGCTTTAACTTTGCCTTCAAGGGCACGGTCGACTTGGCGGATGACATAACCACCGAGTGGACCCATGATCATCGCACCGAGGAACATCGGAATGTCGGTACCGACGATGACCCCCATCGTGGCGAGTGCCCCGACGACACCGCCTCGTACGTCATGAAGTAATTTACCACCAGTGAAACCGATGAGTAATGGTAAGAGATACGTGATGGTTGGACCAACGAGTTCTGCTAATTTTTCGTTTGGCCACCATCCTGTTGGAATGAAGAGTGCTGTGATAATCCCCCAGGCAATGAAGGCGCCGATGTTCGGCATGACCATCCCACTGAGGAAACTACCGAACCGTTGTACTTTGACTCGGACCCCGCCCGAGCTTGCTTGCGTATTCGCCATGTATAAAACCTCCAGTCGTTTAAATGTGAAAGGTTGAATGTGTAGTGTAGCTAACCGGTTTGTGCTCTACACCTGTATTGTATGCCTGGAGTAAGCGCTTACTCAATTCAATCCAGTTCACACTTTGGCAACATTTTGTGCCAAACAAAAAAATGACCATGGTTCGGTCATTTTTCGTACAATGTTTCATGAATCATTTTCTTCATGCATTCGTGCAGGAGTAAACGAAGATCTTCTTTCGTTCCCGTGCTATAAAGACGCATATGCTCCTCACTCTCAATGAGCGACCCGCTGATCGCACTTAGGAACTGAAGCTCGACGTCACGTGCTTCTTCCGGTGCAAGCAAGACAAGGAGACGTGTCACGGGTTCGGTCGACTGATCCATCATGAGGAGTGGGATCGATGTCGTTAAATCAAACGCAAACACACTCGCCTTCTCAATCGAGGCATGTCGTCCGTGGAATAACGCCAGTTTCGTACCCGGCACACCAAGGCCCGCGACCTCGTGACGACGAAGCAGTTGGGCAGAGAGCTGAATCCCGCTTTGTACGAGGTCACGTTCTTCTAAATGTGTACCGATATCAAGCAAGATATCTTCTAAACGGTCCGTATTATTGAGCGTGACCAAATCGAACTGGTCATCCATCCGCTCGAACGTCTCGACCAATTCCCCGAGTTCTGCGAAATCAAGCATCGTTGACCGCGGCTTCGTTGCGAGTGTCTGAAAGGATTGCGGTAATGACAGTAAGAGATGGCGGACGCGTTGCACTTCTTCACTCGTCAAAAGCGGGTTGACGATTAACGTTGGTACCGATAGCGGTGGTAACGGTACCGTCGACAAGATGACATCATATTCTTCCAATCGGTGCTGTTCGAGTCCGAAAAGTGATGAGTTGACGACGTCTTGCATCTCTGGGAACTCTTGGCGTACCCGATTGACGAGCATCTTCGACGAACCGAGTCCGGCCGAACAGATGACGAGCGCCCGATATTCGCGGCGGCGCACCGGTTTGACGAGTGCTGCCGCAAAGTGCATCGCCCAAAAAACCGTTTCTTCTTCGGAGAACGTATTCGTCCCAAAGACGATGTCGGCGGCCTGTTGAATCGCCGAACGAAGTCCCGGATAGTCGCGGTCGATGTGGGGCTTGACCGTACTCGTCTCTGGTAGCGCCTGCGTATTCATACTCGAGAGGATGTGAGCAAGCAGTCCTCGTTCGAGAGCCGCGTCATCCGTAAAGGTGAACCCGTAGATGAGCGAGACGTGATGAATCAGTTTATGCACCCGAATCTGCATGATCCAGCGTTCTTCCTCGTCTTCTTTCATTTGATCTTTAATTGAGCGCAGACGATTCGCCTCTTCCGCGAACCAGACGCGTTCCGCCATCGAGTAAGTGATACCGAGAGCCGCTTCCATATCGGTGGCGACTTTCAGATAGTCCTCGGACCGTCCTTTCGTATACATCTCTAAAAAGAATCCAGACGCTAACCGCTCTTGTTGCACGCCGTAAGCGAACGTGACTCGCATGATGGTGCGGTCGTCCATCCGCTCAAACGAACGGGATTTCAAATAATCATAACCGTCTCGAAGACCTTCAAGCATCTCCTCGCATGGTACCGTCTTCAAAAAAGCAGGAATGTAGTCGTCTTCTCCACGGACGAAGCGATAAAATGCGAGCGTGTCCCAGTGGGCAAGCAGAGCGTTGATGAGTAGCTTACGCTTCTCGGACTCATAACCGAGCACTCTAGCCCCAACACCTTTTTTCCGTTCAACTTCTAAATGATACTCTTCGAACCATCTGTCCAATTTCTCTAAGTCTTGCGTCAACGTGCTCGGCGAAACGTGCATCTGTTTAGCGACCGCCTGCAATTTGAGTGTATCGTTCTCAAACAAGAGACGCCACGCCAGTTCAAATAAGCGGTCCTCGCTCGTGGGGATCGCTTCTGCAGATAAGATGAGATCTTCTCGTAACTGTTGTTTCGCAGCTGGTTTGCCAACCAGGCTCAGTCCATGACCGCGTTGCCAAGCGAGTTCAAGTTCGAACTCTTTTAAGATGCCTTCAAGTAATTGTCGTTCTCGTTGAATCGTGCGCTCAGACAAATTCACCGCCTGCGCGATTTCGGCGAGCGGTGTCGATGTCTCAGTTGCCAATAAGTGTAGTAAAATCGACCGCTCTCGCGCGGTCCACTCATGTCTCATGCTCATCCATCCATTCTTCGACAAGTAGTCGGTATTCCTCGAGCGACAGGAGTTGTCGGACTGACCGGACACGTGCGGTTGGATGGGTGATCGGGGTCGCCCCTTCCTGATAGAGAATCAAATCCACCTCATTCGGGATGTTTTGAATCGTTCCGTGCGTGATCTTACAAGACAAGCGCCCCTCGCTTGCCTGTGCGAACAACTTCGCCGCCATCGCACTTGTCACAAACCCGCTATGGCAAGCAATGTATACGTTCATGTCAGCCCTTCTTTCATCGCTTATCTTTATCTAATCATAAGTTGGGACCGCTTACTTCTCCTACTATTTTGCTTGTTGGCAAAGATATCGGCAAGCAGTAAAAAGCACCTCTTTACTTAATTCAAGAGGTGCTAGTAAATTTGATTTTAATTTTTTTACAATTACTTACATCCTTTATACTTCTTCCTCTATGTTTATATAATTCTCTCTATAGCTTGCGGTTAATATATGCTCTTTTAAAGAGTCAATAAATTCAACCACAAATTGCTTTATTTCCTCAAACTCCCTAATAGTAACCTTTCTATTTTCTCCATGTGCTATCGCATTTCTTAATCCGAGTACTTCTCGATCAATGAATTCTCTTTTCGTATGAATCCCATTTTGATCCTCATCTGAAATGAAATAAAACTCTTCAGCTTCTAAACCCAATAAAAATAATAAATCTTCTAGAACTTCAAACTTTAAATTTCCTTCTGTGACAACTATGTTTTTAGCATCTTCGTTTACTTGAAAAATTTCGCTATCATTAAGCAAAACATCTTTAATCAAGCTATTAAATACTTTCTTTCTGTTTGCATTTTGGATGTCAATAATTCTCTTTGTATAGTAGAGTGTTTTAAGATGTTGCTTCATTAAGTTTACAGGAACTTTTTTGCTATTCAAATACTTTATAAATGACTTTATAGCTTCTTTTGAAAAACCTTCAAAATGCGCATACAGTATTACTATAGCTGCTCTTAGCAACGCATTTTGAATATCTCCTTCCGAACTTTGAATTTGAATACTTAAGTTGCTTATCTCTTTTTTTCGATGACTCGCATTTCTATCTAATACTTTTTGTAGTTGTTCATTGTCCATTAAAATATTCCCTACTATAAGAAATAAGTTCTTTAGTTCTGAGCACAGGTCTATGTTGGTCTTTTTTAATTAGGAATTGATCGTCCCTAGATAAATTTTTAATTTTATTTAATAGCCACTCTCTCCTATCATCGCTATTATCTTCATCTAAAGGCGAATTTATTACGCTTTGTGCTAAACCAGGTACTATCATTTCAAAATGAGCCAATGATACAGCTCTTACAAAATTTTCTTTAGATAAATCATATTTTTTAAAACTATTTTCACCTAATACTTCGTCCAATAATTTAAACACTTGGTCAAATATAACAGTCTCTCTCTCTAAATTTAAATCACTCTTTAAAATTTGATGCATTTTTTCAGTCAAAAATGGACCGACATCCTCATTCCCTCTTATTTCTTGCGGATCTAAGAAACGATATATCAAAAATCTTAGAAGATACTCCATATCCTCTTTCTCACTCATTTGCTTTTGACTCAAAGGAAGACAATTTTGGAAATGAGCATTTTTACGTAAGCTTTCAAACCAAGTAAAAAACTCTTTGTTTTCCATAACCATTAGGCTATTTCTGATTTCTTGATGCGATAACGTCGCTCCACCTGTGTTCAACCTCTGAAACAGCTCATACTGCGCATCAACATCACTAGTGTATTGAATAATTTTGACATCCATTCTCGAGCGTTTGAAAAACAATTTCAAATTAGTAGATATCTTGTCTGATTCGAGGTCAAGGTCTCCTCTTTCCCACTTTTTACCTTTTAGTGATGGTAAGAATCTCGTTTCTTGTAACTCCAAGTCCTCCACCTTATATTCCTCATCATCCTTCACTTCTAGAATGCCCATAAATTGAAAAATTGTTGATAGTCTTTGTAACCCATCTATAACAGTCCAGATACCATCTTCTTTTTGAAAAATAAATATTGGTGGGATCGGTATACCTAACAGAATTGACTCGATAAACGCTGTTTTCTGAGTATTGCTCCATCGGAAGAATCTTTGATATTCAGGTTGGAGTTCTAATTCTCCCTCAACATACATATTTGCTAATTCACCAATTGACATCGTGTAAGAATCAGTATAAATTTCTTTAGATTTGGCTTTTACTTCAGCATCTAACAAAGATATCCCTCCATATCGTATTGAAAATTCAAATAAACTCATGCAAAGGAAAATTATTAATGTCTTTTGCAGTAATTCGTATAGAATTTGGCGTAGTTCTCGTCCCTACTTGTTTTATATAATCCATAAAATATGAGCTAGTAAGAACTTCCTCTGCAAATTTTAAATCGGTCTCACCGATTGCAGTAATATAAATTCCCGAATAAGCAATTGTCTCGTTATCCAAATAGTAGACGTTCACTTTATTGGTAACTATAGTGGAAATTAATAATTTTGATTTATTTTGATTTTTTATCGCTTGAGTTCTACCGTACTCAAACCAATTAACTCCACTACTAACCCTTCTGTTTTCTAAATCTTTTAAAAATTTTTTTAAATGTTTTGAAACATTAGGGAATTTATCTTGAAACTCAACTTCACCGTATCTAAACAAGCATTTGTTTTCAATTTTGTAGGGGAAAATAATGTATTCTTCTCTATTTAGTGAAATTGATTTAGGGCTTGCGGCTTTTCGTACAATTTCTTTTTCTAATTCCATTCCTTGATAAAAGATTTTGTTTTGTTCAAATTCAACATTTCTAAGAATAAACGCTTTATTGTAAAGGGTCGCTACAGGCATTGAAGCCAAAAATAAATCACTAAATATCTTCATTTTTTCGTCTCTAATGAAATTCTCGTCAAATACCCATTTATCGAGTCCTAATTGATTTTTATTTATACATTTTTTTAAACCTTCATTATGAATTTGATATTCTAATGCAGGAGAACATTTATTTTTAACCACATTTATAATGCATGACGTAACTAACGCATTTTCAAAAATCAATTCATTATTATAAAAATATACTTTATCTATGTCCTTGTTCAAAATTTCTCTCAATTTAAATCCATAAACGTTTTTAAAAACATTATTGGGAATTAAATATACAAGATTACCTTTATCACTCAGAGAATTCACAGCATTTTCTGTAAAAGCATAGTAATAATCAAAATTACCTAGTTTACAAGACTCATAATTTTTTCTTAACCATATTCTTTTGTCAATAGGTAGTTCATGATATTTAATGTAAGGAGGATTGCCAAATATAAAATCAAACTTCACTTCCCAATCAATAGTCAAAGAATCCTTATTTTCAAGTTGCCAATTTACGTTTTCAATGCCATATTTCTTAGTTAAATGATTCAATCTCTCTATACATTTTTCATACAGAAATGTATCTATTTCTGCTCCGTATATATCATTCTCTAGTCCATACTGAATTTCAGAAAGTGATATTCCCTCTTCAATACCATTTTCAATATAGCGCGTTATTACTGGGATCAAAATGTTTCCAATCCCAAAAGAATCTTCTAACACTTTCTTTCCAAACAGATTTTTATTATAGTCAGCGATTTCCAACATTTTCTCAACAACGTTCAATGGTGTAAAAACTTGTTCTTTCAATTAATTTTACTTACCTTTCAGATTTAAATTTAAAATAGAGACAGGTAAGGCTTTAAATACCTTACCTGTCTCTATTTTAAATGTTTATTATTCAACTGTCACCGACTTCGCCAAGTTCCGTGGCTTGTCGACGTCACAGCCACGGGCGAGCGCCGCATAATATGCCATCAACTGAACCGGTAAGACGTTGATGAGCGGTGCCAAGAGTGGCTCGACGTGCGGCAAGATGAAGTCATCATTCTCATGTTCGACTCCTTGCATCGAAATGATACAGGCGTTCGCACCACGGGCGACGACTTCTTTGACGTTCCCACGAATATTCAAGTTCGTCTTCGGTTGTGAGATGAGCGCGATGACCGGTGTCCCGTCTTCAATCAAGGCGATCGATCCGTGCTTCAGTTCCCCACCTGGGTACCCTTCCGCTTGGATATACGAAATCTCTTTTACTTTGAGCGCTCCTTCGAGACAGACAGAAGCGTCAAGCCCACGACCGATGAAGAACGTGTTCGGTGTCGTTTTCAAATAACGTTCCGCAAGGTCTTCGAACAACTCTTTTTGCGCCATGATCGAGTCCATGATGGTCGCAACTCGGGCAAGCTCCGGCATGAGATCAAACGGCAATTCTTTCCCTGTCGCACGAGCGATGTCATACGCGAGAATCGCGAGGACGGCGATTTGCGCCGTGTACGCTTTCGTCGAGGCGACCGCGATCTCTGGTCCTGCATGGAGGAGCATCGTCTCATTCGCTTCGCGTGAGAGCGTCGATCCCGGTACATTCGTCATGGTGAGCGCTTTGTATCCGCGTTTCTTCACTTCGACGAGGACGGCACGGCTGTCCGCTGTCTCACCGGATTGTGATAAGAAGACGAACAACGGACGTTCACTTAAGAGCGGCATGTTGTAGCCGAATTCAGAAGAAACGTGCACTTCTGTCGGAATGCCAGCGATGCGCTCCAAAATGTCTTTTCCGACGAGTCCCGCGTTATAGCTCGTCCCACATGCGACGATATAGATCCGGTCCGCTTCTGACACGAGCTCACGCACGCCTTCCGTGAGTTCGATGTCGCCGTTCTCATTCTGGTAGTGCTGGATGATGTTACGGATGACGGCTGGCTGTTCGTCCATCTCTTTCAACATGTAGTGCGCGTACGTGCCCTTCTCGATGTCTGACGCATCGATTTCGGCCGTGTATGGTGCACGCTCGAGTACTTCGCCGTCGAGCGTCTTGATCGTCGCCGCCTCACGTGTGAGGATGACGATCTCACCATCGTGGAGCTCGAGGTACTGGTCTGTCACCTGGAGCATCGCCATCGCGTCTGATGCGACGACGTTGAACGTGCCGTCGCCAAGTCCGACGAGGAGCGGTGACTTGTTCTTGCCGATATAGAGGCGCTCTTTGTCCTCTGAGTCGATCATCGCGATCGCGTACGAACCGTGGAGGTCCGAAAGCGTCTTACGGAACGCCGCCTCGACATCGCCGAGCTCGACGAAGTGCTTCTCCATGAGCTGGACGATGACTTCTGTGTCCGTCTCTGAAAGGAACGGGACGTCGAGCGTGGCTTTCAATTGTTCATCGTTCTCGATTACGCCGTTATGGACGAGCGTGAAGCGTCCAGTCGTGCTTTGGTGCGGGTGGGCGTTCGGCACGCTCGGTACCCCGTGTGTCGCCCAACGCGTATGACCGATTCCGATCGTCCCTTCAGCATCAGCCGGTACGATGTCACGGAGTGCTTGAATCCGTCCCACTTCTTTGAACGTACGAACGTTTTCACCCACTAAGGCAATTCCTGCTGAATCATAGCCACGATACTCGAGCTTTTCAAGCCCTTTCAATAAAATCTCTTTCGTTCCAACTTGTCCGATCATCCCTACGATTCCACACATACAAAACTCTCCTCTTCGCTTCGATTTCTCGAAAAAGGAAACGGGCTTTTTTGAGTGATGTCATCAAGTCTCGTTTTGTCCGCCCGGTCACCCGAACGTTTTATCAAGACTCTCTCAGTCGTGACACGCGACTGGAAGGCATCCGCCGAAATCTCGATCACCTTCGTCCTCGTCAACTCCGCAGAGTTCTGGCGCTTCCACTTCATATCTAGCCGTTTCTCCAGATACGCTTTCATGCTATCGAGTACAAGGCGTGTTGGATAGAGAAATTGTTAAAGTAGTCGCTAAATACTTTTTTACCGTTCATGTAAAAGTCACCACTTTCACTAAAAAGCCATCAATCCATCAGGTTTTCGAGTAGGGGGAGAACGGGCATGATACAAGTAACGATATGTGAACTACTCGCCACTTATTTGCTTCACAAATTGAAGGGGGAGCTTCTTGGGAAGACCGTGCTCTCACCAGCCACGGTTATGGACCAAGCTCGTCGGGCAGTCCCTGCCCTGAATGGTTGTCAGTCGGCCAACATCAACAGGTTGATGCTCGCGTTGATGTCACGGTCATGATGTGCGCCACAAACACACGTCCATTCACGGACATCCACCGTCTTCTTCTGACCTTTCTCGCCACAAGAAGAACAGATTTGCGTCGATGCGAACCATTGATCCGCCTTGATGAGCGTCCGTCCGTAGAAGTTTGATTTGTACTCGAGTTGACGGACGAACTCATACCAACTGACATCTGCAATCGATTTGGCGACCTTGTGGTTTTGCATCATATGCTTCGACTTCAATGTCTCCACGACGATGACTTGGTTCTCGTCAACGATCCGTCTCGACAGCTTGTGAAGGAAGTCCTTGCGTTGGTTGGCGATCTTTTCGTGTTTCTTAGCCAAAAGTAATTTGGCTTTTTCACGATTCTTGCTCCCGATTTTCTTGCGTGACAGCGCGCATTGCGCCTTCTTGACCTTCGCTTCGGATTGTCGGAGAAAGCGAGGGTTGTCAATCTTCTCGGAGACCATCGCGTCGTTCGTCATGACGGCGAAGTGTTCCAGGCCAAGATCAATCCCGACCTTATTCTTGGCTGGAATCCATGGTGCATCGTCCTGTTCGACGAGGATGGAGACGAAGAACTTGCCTGTCTTGGTCATCGACACCGTCGCCGACCGGATGACGCCCTCGAACGGACGATGTTGTGTGAACCGCACGAACCCGACCTTCGGCAGCCGGACCTTGCCCGCCTCGATGCGGATCGTGCCATGCTGGTTGTTCGTCGTGTAGGAGGCGCGCGACCGCCGTCTCGATTTGAAGGTCGGGAAGCCGCCCGTCCCGGCGAAGAACTTCGCGAACGCGGTGTCGAGGTTCAGCTTCGCGTTCGCGAGTGCGAGGCTGTCCGCCTCGGCGAGGAACGGGAACAGGGGCTTGTAGGACGCGGGTGTCGCCGGTTTCCGTCTCGTCCCGGTCCCCGCTTTCGCCTCCTCGCGGATGGCGATCCGGTCCTCGAGCAGCTTGTTGTAGATGAACCGGGCGCAGCCGATCGTCTTGATGAGGAACTCGGCCTGTGCCGGCGTCGGGTGGAGCCTGTATTTATAGCCTTTCAGCATGTCCGTCCCTCCTCCCTTCCGAAGATCGTGATGTATCCTCCTCGTCCGATACCCGCGGAGGGGGAGGGAGAATCTGACGGAATCACGAACTTTTGTTCGTCACATCTGTCACAGGGGGAAAAGACGTTTGGACCGGGCGATTCATCTCCCACCTACGCTGGGCTTCGCCCCGAGACGCTTAGAGGAGGGAGAATTCTCGCCTACTTTTGTTAAAGATGGAGGGGAATGAGATGGCAAGTCTATTTTTAGTAATCGGAATCATATTATCTGTCACATCAAAATGGCTGCAATTAAGAGGTCAAAGTGATGTTGGTGACCTACTTGTTTTTCCAGCAGCTTTTTTCCTAGGACTCGCCCTTCTCTTTAGCCTTCCATTCTTTAAAGAATGGTGGGAAGATCCTGCATCGCGCCCAAAAGCTTATCGATTTGCGACATTTGCAACAGTCGGTGTACTTTCGTTTCAATTATTTGCTTGGCTCTTATTTGGTCAAGGTGAATGGCTAGGTTTTCTTTTCCTAATTCCTTTCCTAACCTGCCTCTACTTTGTTATTCGAACGGTCATATAAAATGGGAGAGACGCTCACGCGCTCCCCCATTTTTGTTCTTCTCTTAATTCACGTTCCGTGACATAGTTCTCATCGAGACGAACCATATATCGCTCGTACCATTTATGACCGATGACGGATATGACACCTCCAGTCACCATCAACCCAATAAAGTAAGGTGTCTCAATTTGTTTCGTTACCCATCCGAACATGAGGATGAGCAAAATCGGGAACGTCAAAAAATTAAAAATCGACATCAAGTGTATGTGACGTTTGGCGTCTCGATTGGTTAAATACTTCAATTGAATCGTTTCTTTCTTCCAAGATTTTTTAATCGCAAATAGACCCGCAAATTGACCAATCAAAAGAACAGTTCCTGCTGACACCCATCCTTTTTCAGTCGCCACAAACAGCACAATACAGATCATCCACGACAGAAAAGTGAAGACTCCATTCTTTTCAGTTTCCACTCTGACAAGCTCTCTCATCTGATCACGCTTGTTCACGACGTTGCTCCTTCTCGTATTCACGGACCTCACGAATTTCTTTTAAATCTTGATCCGTCAAATAGTTTTCATCGTAAGACTGAATGACGCGGTCGAACCGCTTCGCCAAGTATTCAATCCCGAAAAACGTCAGTTGCGAAAGGAGGAACATACGGAACGATTGTGTGCCCGTCGTTTCACTCGTGAAGTAAAAGAGTCCATAAATCCCGACACCCGTCAAAGCGAGCGTATGTGCCATCATTTTGAACGATAAGAGGTTTCGTGCCGTCTGATTCGTCACAAAGCGCAGCCACATCCGATATTGTATAAAAATACCCGTCAAGACTGCAGCGAGCACCGCATATAACGTTCCCGTAACAACGCCGTCCGAAAGTGTCCAATACGAGGCATAAATCAAAAAACTGACGACGAGTCCGATTCCGATGATGCCGACACCCCATTTCGTCAAGCGGTCTACTTTTAGAATCGTGTCGATTTGCGCTTTTACTTTTGGTGATGGTTCCATATGGCTCCCTCGCTTTCTAGTATCGCTTCATACGTTGGTAATCCTGACTGATGTGCATGGATTCGCTCTTCCCACTGCTTCTCTCGATACGATTTCGCTAACCCCCAAAGGGCGACGATCCCACCGGTCAGGATGAAGGCATCTTCGTTCACATACATCGGGATGAAGAGCACAAATAACGAAACAGCACTAATCCAACAGTCAACGAGTCGATATCGCAACACCCGAACGACGTTTTGATGTTCGGCAAAAGGGCGAATGACTCGATATTCCATATATCCTTTATAAGCCATACCAATGGATACGACCAACATGACCGGGATGACCCACGTCGCCTGTGTCCGTAACATGGTGATGAACGAAATGAGGAATATGACGAGTACCGGCCAGCCAAAGAACCGTTCGAATTGTTTGGCATGCGTTATCGTGAGTTCAAATTGACGGTCCATTTAGTACACTCCCTTCAATCACTTCCTCATACGTCGGTAATTCCGGATCGATTTGTTTAAGTTGCTTCGTGAACCACTTTTGCCGAATCGGACTGAGTACTCCCCATATCCCAAAAAAGAGACCGATCACGAGACCAAAATCTTCCGCTGTCAGAAGCGTCACCATGAGCGCCGTCAACAAAATCGCATCCACCCATTCGAATACGTATTGGAATATAAGCATTCGATGAGCTTTCGGATGTTTTGTCATTCGCCACATGATACGCATCTCTTGATAGCCCATCACGACGATGATCATAGAGACCGACGCCATGATGGGGATGAGCCACATTTTCTCTAATAAGAGAGCGATAATAATGGCCGTGACATAAAGAATCAAGATGGGTACGGCATAACGTCGCATTCGTCGCATCCACTTTACGTCTTGTGCCACCTATATCGCCTCCTTATCGAAATGTATATACTCCATATCTTGTTGTTTCGTTTGTTTGTTCACGTTCAACGTTAATAGCATTGCACTACCGATGAATACCGTGACACACACATACGCCACGTTTGATGTGAACAATAGTTGATGATTCAACGCGAGGAAAAAGGCAGCACTGTTGAACCCGTCCCGAACGAGTTGACGACGATACAATCCTTTCAGTTCTGGTTGAAACCTCAGACGCATTCGATAGCGCTTCACATATAAGATGTTCAGCGGAATGAGCGCACAGGCGATATATAGCACGCCCCACGTAAGGTCATCTGTTAATAAACTGATCGGTAACATCAGTACTACAAATGTTCCAAACAGGCCGAATATCCATTGGTCGAATAAACGCTTCCATGCTTTTTCTTTTGTCATGCATCTAATCATTGATTTCGTCGCTCCAAATCTAACTGATGTAACAGCGGAACACGTTCATTTAACCTCTTTTGAAACATCCGTGACATCTGATCGCTGACTGCTCCCCATACGAGCAATCCGATCGCTAACGTCAAACTGTCATATTGAAAGATTAGCAGAGCCGAAATCAAGGAGACGAGAACACCCGAACTGATCAAATCATACAGTAGGTTCCATTTTAGTAACTTCACGACATCTCGATCTTTCATATGCGTACGACGCATCCGATACTTCTTCACGTCTAATCCAATCATGGCCATTCCAATCAAGACGAACGGAATCGTCAACCAGACGTAACGTCCGAAAAAAGATAAAATAATGGCCGTCACAACAAACACCAATAATGTATAGCCGACCCGAAGGTGTGACTTGCGCCATGTTGTTTCTTCCGTATGCCAATGTACCTCAGTCAACTAGAGCACTTCCTTTCCTTCCTATGCATTACTCCTGTATACGTACTCTATGCCCTCATCGTTTCACATTTTCCGAATATTCTAGCATTGAATCGTTCGACTTTTTTCAACAATTGACGAACGAAACGTATCCGCTTACAAAGGTTATCTGCTATACTGTTACCAAATTCATTCCCACAAATTTTTTTGAAAGGTGTAGAACTGTATGTCTCCGAAGTACAAGCAAGTTGCGAGTCAGATTGAAGCGGACATCGTCAATCACGTCTACCAACATACGAATAAATTATTGACCGAGGATGAGTATGCCAACAAGTATGGCGTCAGCCGCAACACGGTCCGAAAAGCGATCGAGATCCTCGTCAACAAAGGGTACGTCTATCAAGTTCAAGGGAGCGGCGTCTTCGTCCGTGACCATTACAATAGTGATTACATCAATTTAGAAAAACTCCAAGGTCTCACAAGTGACTTCAGCGGTCGAAAAGTCGAGACACGCGTCTTACACTTCGAACAGACGGTGGCGAACGATGAGGTCGCCGAACGTATGAAGTGCCCGATCGGGACACCTGTCTACTTCGTGAAGCGGCTACGTCTCGTCGATGACCACCCGTTCTCGGTAGAGGATTCATACTTCCGAAAAGAGCTCGTCATCTACTTGGATGAGAACATCGTTCAAAAGTCGATCTACACGTATTTACGAAACGACCAAAAACTTGCCATCGGATTCGCCGACCGAGTCATTTACGCAGACTTTTTAGATTCAGAGTCCGCCGACCTGCTCGACCTGAACGAGAATGATCCAGCCTTGATCGTCGACAACACCGTCTATTTGACGAACGGACAAATCTTCGACGTCTCTCGTTCCATCCATCATTTTAAACATGTCAAAATGCTCAAAGTCTCGAACATCAAGTCCTAAACGCGCCCGAGAGATGCTTTTCTCGTGCGCATTTTTTATGCATTTTTTTCGAAAAGAAAGGGTTTACACGAAAACGCTTTCGTGCTACTATCAACGTGTAGAAAATATTTGTACCTATGAATTTTAGTTATCCATACAAAAAGGAGAGATATTATGGTTTCTGAAACAATCGAAATCTCACCGGAAGATATTTTCGGTCTCATCGCCCTCTCGGGTGACGCCAAAGCGAGCTACCATCAAGCGATGCTCCTCATGCAAGAAGGAAAGAAAGACGAAGCCGAAGCAGCAGTCGTTGCTGGTGACGCGACATTAAAAGAAGCACATGCGATTCAAACGAAATTCGTGACGCTCGAAGCACAAGGTAAATCGGCAACGGTCGGTGTCCTCATGGTGCATGCGCAAGATCACTTGATGAACACGATTCTCGTCAAAGAAATGCTTGGATATATGATGAATATGCAAAACGAAATCAACGAATTGAAAGGAATGGATCAAAAATGATTAAAATCGGACTCTTCTGTGCGGCAGGTATGTCAACAAGTATGTTAGTAGAAAAAATGAAAGCGGTTGCCTCTGAACGTGGCATCGAAGCTGAAATCGCAGCTTACCCAGAATCGGAGATGGAAACTTACGTTGACAACATCGACGTTGCACTTCTCGGACCACAAGTGAAGTACCTCCTTTCAAAAGGGAAGCAAATCTGCGAACCAAAAGGTGTTCCAATCGACGTCATCAACACAGTCGACTACGGCATGATGAACGGTGCGAAAGTATTAGACCACTCATTGAAACTTGTAAATAAATAAACTGAGGTGATGACTTTGAAAATGCCTAAAGATTTCTTGTTCGGCGCCGCTTCGGCCTCTTACCAGGTCGAAGGCGCATGGAACGAGGACGGGAAAGGTCTCTCGAACTGGGACGTCTTCTCGAAAATTCCTGGTAAGACATTTGAAAACACAAACGGCGACGTCGCAGTCGACCATTACCATCGTTATAAAGAAGACATCGCGCTCATGGCGGAGATGGGACTCGAATCGTATCGTTTCTCCATCTCATGGCCGCGTATCTTCCCGAACGGTACGGGTGAAGTGAACGAAAAAGGACTCGAGTTCTATAACAACTTGATCGACGAATGTTTGAAACATGACATCGTCCCATTCGTCACGCTCTACCATTGGGACCTCCCACAAGCACTTGAAGAAAAAGGCGGCTGGAAGAACAAAGAGACAGTTGACGCATTCGTCCGTTTCGCAGATACTTGCTTCCAATCGTTCGGTGACCGTGTCAACCACTGGATCACGTTCAACGAAGCGGTCATCTTCTGCTCACTTGGATACTTAACAGGCGCACACCCGCCAGGTATCGAAGGCGACGTCAAAGGCTATTTCCAAACGACACATAACGTCTTCGTCGCTCACGCCCGTGCCGTTGAGCTCTTCAAACAAAACGGTCACACTGGCGAAATCGGGATCACACACGTGTTCAACCCGGCGTTCAGTATCGATGATGCAGAGGAGAACAAGTTTGCCGAAATGCATGCGAACGCTTATGCGACACATTGGTTCTATGACCCGATCTTGAAAGGTGAATATCCAGAGTACGTCGTGAACGGTTTACATGAACAAGGTCTCCTTCCTGAAATGACAGAGGAAGAACTCGACGTCTTGAAACGTACCGCTCCGATGAACGACTTTATCGGTCTCAACTACTACAGCCCGCAGCGCGTCATGAAGAATGACTCGGCGCTCGTCATGGCCGGTGGACGTGAGAACTCGACAGGTCGTCCGGGTAACCCATCATTCGATGGCGTCTACAAGACGGTCAAGATGGATGACAAAGTGTACACGAAGTGGGATTGGGAAATCTCACCGGAAGCGTTCCTCGCTGGGATGCACATGCTGAAAGATCGTTACGGCGACGTCAAAATCTATATCACAGAGAACGGTCTCGGTGATGTCGACCCAATCGTCGACGGTGAGATCATGGACACGCCACGGATCGAGTACATCGAAGGACACCTTCGTGCAGTCAAACATGCTGTTCAACAAGGCATCAACGTTGCCGGTTACTATGCTTGGTCTGCAATCGACCTACTCAGCTGGTTGAACGGTTATAAGAAACAATACGGCTTCATCTATGTCGACCACAACAATGGTCTCGCACGGAAGAAGAAACAGTCGTTCCATTGGTATAAAGAGATCATCGCCACGCGCGCTGAAGACCTATAAGGAGGTTCCCCTATGAGCCGCTTAGAAAGAGTATTTGAAAAGTTCACCCCTGCTTTTGTTCGCTTCGCGAACGCCAAGCCCGTCCTTGCGATTAAGGACGGGTTCATCCTCACGATGCCGATGACGATCATCGGATCGTTGTTCCTTCTCATCCTGGCGTTACCGATTCCAGGTTGGGCTGACTTCATGTCAGGTCTATTTGGAGCAGACTGGTCACTCCCGCTCACGCAAGTCGTCGGTGCGACGTTTGACATCCTTGCTTTAATCGGTGTTTTTGGAATCGCTTACTCATACGTCAAGAACGAAAAGATTGAAGGCGTGCCAGCTGGTATCCTCGGAATCATCTCGTTCCTCATCATCACACAAGCTTCTGTCTTGTCTGAATCTGGGGAATTCGTCGGTGGCGTCATTCCAAAAGTATGGACAGGTGGACAAGGTGTCCTCGCTGCCATCATCGTCGGATTGACAGTCGGATTCATCTACTCGCAGTTCATCAAGCGCGGGATCAGCATTAAAATGCCAGACGGTGTTCCACCAGGCGTATCGAACTCATTCTCTGCACTTGTTCCTGGTTTAGCGATCATCTCGCTCGCCGTTGCGACGTTTGCGATTTTCCAAGCGGTTGCAGAACGTACGTTCACAGAAGTCATCTATGATGTGCTTCAAGCACCACTTCAAAACTTGACAGACACACTCGCTGGAGCCGTCATCATCATGGTGCTCATGTCAGTCATGTGGTGGTGTGGGATTCACGGTGCCGCAATCCTCATGGGAATCATGGGACCACTTCTCACAGCGAATGCACTTCAAAACCAAGCCATCCTCGATGCTGGTGGTACGCTCGTCGCTGGCGAGAACGCAAAAATCGTTACGATTCAATTCCTCGACGTGTTCACGAAACTCGGTGGATCAGGAATCACAATCGGCTTCATCATTGCCGTCTTAATCGTTGCACGCTCGGCACACTTGAAGCAGCTTGGGAAGTTGTCACTTGCACCAAGTATCTTCAACATCAATGAGCCGGTCATCTTCGGGATGCCAATCGTCTTCAACCCGATCATGTTCGTCCCATTCGTCGTCGTGCCAGCCATCGCTTCATTCATGGTCTACTTTGCCATCCTTTGGGGTTGGGTCGAGCCGTTCAACGCGCTTCAAGTACCATGGACGACACCTCCAGTCATCTCTGGATTCTTGATTGGCGGATGGCGCGCTGCCCTCTTACAGATTGCAACAATCGCCATGGCCGTTGCCGTCTACCTCCCGTTCGTTCGCATTCAAGACCGCGTTTCGTACGGTGAAGAATTGAAAGCACAAGAAGGCTCTGATCAAGCATCAGCCTGAAACAAAAACGACAGCCCTTCTCAATCATGAGGAGGGCTGTTATATTTAGGGAAAAGAGTAAAGGGGTTGGAAATTTGAAAGCATACTATCCTTCTATATTCGCCGTTATCGCTGGTCTGTCCGGATTACTCGGACTGTTGCTTCAATCGGTCTACCCCATCATGTTGTCTCCCGTCTTTTTACTCATTGCGGGATACTTTGTGTTACATGAGAAAAAGCAGAAAACAACCGTCCGAAATTATACACCGAGCTTTATGATCTTATCGAGTGCCTCCCTTGCATTCGGTCTTGGCTTCCAATCCATCATCCCGTACGCCATGCTCATCGGAGTCGTGATTCATACAGCCTGTCTCTTCTGTGCCATCATCGCACTCGGACGATATCGGGCACATGTCTCATGAAGTTTGTGACTGGACTCGGTTGGGGCTCGCTGATTCTAGCGCTCGCCCTCGCCCCGCTACTTGCCGTCGATTTGATTATCATCTATCTGCTTGAAGACACAGCGTTCCGAATCTTATCGACTCTCGCGATGCTCGGTTGTTTCTACCTATTGTCGACGATCCTAAGTTTGTTTGTTGATGGGTTAACGGGAGCGTTACGCTCGCTTGGTCATGCGAACGTACCGCGTCTAATCGACACCATTCTTCACGGAACAGTGAGCGGAATCAGTCTATACGTCGTACTGACACTCTTTCCGTCTATCGATTTATCGACGCTCACCGTCATGGCGATTGTATTCGTACACTTATTCGGTTCATCATTTTGGCTAAATCGTGAGAATTCGAAAGAAGACGTACCTCTTGAACTTGATTCAATCGATCAGCAGATCATCCACCTGTTACGAACCGAAACCATCGTGTCCTGCGTCGAACGCATCCAGCATGATTACCCGAATTTACCGAAACGGGACGTATTGAAACGAGTCAAACGCATCAGTCAATCCAACGAAGTCACCGAACCGTTTCATGGTCGGTGACTTTTGTGCGTCATCACAAGCGAATCGTAAGCCGTATGCTATAGTTTGAGTGAATCTAACGAAGGAAGTGATCAGCATGAAGGCACTCGTCTTTCATCAATTCGGTGGTCCGGATGTCTTAACATATGAAGAAGTCCCGACACCGATGCCACAAGTCGATGAAGTATTGGTCCGCACAAAAGCCATCGGATTGAATTATGCCGATGTGTATCGCCGGAAAGGCAACTATCATCTCGTCGGAGAACCGCCATACATTCTCGGATATGAAGGAGCCGGTGTCATCGAGGCGGTCGGGGCGAACGTCACATCGCTTCAAGTCGGGGACCGCATTGCCTTTGCCGATGTCCCGCACGCCAACACAGAATTTGTTGCCGTCCCGCTCGACAAAGCGATTCCTCTTCCAGATGCCATCTCATTCGAAACGGCTGCATCGACCATGCTTCAAGGATTGACGGCCCATTACCTCGTCCACGACAGCTATCGGATCCAATCCGGGGACGTCGCGATCGTACACGCTGCCGCTGGTGGTGTCGGTCAACTGTTGACGCAAATGATTCAACGTCTCGGTGGACAAGTCATCGGTCTCACATCCACAGTCGAAAAAGTGGCGACTGTCCAAGCGCATGGTGCCCGTGCTTATCGCTATGACGAAGCATGGGTCGAAGCGATTCGTAACGCTACAGACGGTCATGGGGCCGATGTCGTCTATGACTCGGTCGGTTCGACATTAGAGGATAGTTTCGAAGCGACTCGGATTGGCGGGACGGTCGTCTTCTACGGCATGGCCGGAGGTGACCCAACACCGGTAGACCCACGCATGCTCATGGATACGTCTAAGACGTTGACGGGTGGCGACTTATGGAACGTCCTCACCTCAAAAGAGGAACGGATTCGCCGGTCACACGAATTGTTCAGCTGGATCGAAGAGGGTTCACTCGTCATTCCACCACCCACGACGTTCGCTTTGTCCGATGGGGCATCGGCCCACGCCTTTTTAGAGAGTCGGAAGAGCCAGGGGAAAATCTTGTTACTTCCATAAATGAACGCCAGTCCGATTTTTCGGTGCTGGCGTTTTATGTGTCTTCTTTAATTTATACTTTCTGAGGATGGATGACTTTAGCATGTTTCGCTATTGTTGCGTAGTTTTTCATTGGTGATAACAAGCTATAGTCACCAATAATATGAAACTCTTTCTTTGCTCTCGTTACTGCAACGTTGATTAAATTCGGCTGTTTACATGACCATTCAGCGGATGATTTTGTATTTTTATCTGTCCCGACTACAAAATAGACGATATCCGCTTCCTTACCTTGGAACGTATGAACTGTGCCGACACTTTGTTTTATCCATTCAATCGAAAACCCTTTATTCTTCAGCATTTTCGTCAATTCTTCTTTTACCGCTGAAAAAGGTGTAATGACGTAATGATTGGGCACTTCACCCTTTTCATTCTTTTGGTTCAATAAGAGATGGACTAATAACTCTCCTTGCTCTTTTACAAACTGACGCTTCGTCACACTACCTTTACAGTCATACCATTTACAGTTATCAGTATTTATTGATGATTCGCTAGCTAACACCATTTTGTTTCCATATGCAATTTCATTCGCAATTGAAAACATTGGATTGCTACACCGTCGATGAACCCATAGCGGAATACCCATCCATGCAGTTTCGGTTGTGTTCATCCCTCTCGAATTCGCTTGATCCGCAAGTGATTGCACTGAAGCACTCATCCCGACATGTTCTTCGGACACACCATAGTACTTCCTTACATCACTCATAATGGTTTGATCAATCGTGACAACTGGCTCAACCTGCAACGGATCTCCTACAGCAAGAACCCGTTTAGATCTCCATATAGCGCCAGCAGCTTGTTGAGGAGTGGCTTGTCCAGCTTCGTCAATGAATAAATACTCGATAAAATCTTCACCTACACCCTCATACATGGCGCTAAAACTAGCGAATGTTGTACTAACCAAAGGGGTGATCAAATGTACCGTTTTCAATACTTCTTTTTTAACTTTTCTGTGCTCTGGATTACTTAAGTCTAAACCATTACGAAAGCGTAATAGACGCATCGCCGCATTAATTTTGTCTGCATTACAAACCAGTGCAAGTTTATGGAGTTTCATCGCTTTTAGAAACAGCAAGCCTCGATCATAATTCAACGAATCCGTTACCCACGGTGTATTGATTTGTCTACGTGCGTACGCCTCCTCATCATCATTCCAATACTGTTCATTTGGGATAATTAAACTCTCTGACGCATATTGCTTAATTAGTTGGTCATACTTCGCTAACTCTTCCTCTAGATTTTTCACTTCTTTTATGAGTTGATTCTTTTTATTTCTCACTTTAGTTGTTTCTGCTTCACGTTCCTTTAGAGCATCTAAAATATGGAATAACTCTTCCTTTAAGCTCATCTCGCGTTCATCTTTAGTCAAGAGACGTGAAATGAATGAGCGTTTCGGTAAAAGAGAAATTTGCTCGTCTACTATACCTCTTTTTTTAGATAACTCTTCCTTATCCTTATCCGCATCTTTCAATTGAGACTCATAATTTGTAATTGACTCTTTAAGGTTCATTAGTTTGTTCGTCATCACCGGAACTTTATTAGATTCTTCATATATTTTTTGAAGATGTAATTTCTTACTTTCGATTTGTCTGCTCAACTCATTAAACTCTTCAACAGCGCTATGCCACTCTTTTTCAACCTCACTCTTCTTGTATTGAAGAAGATGTGCAGACAATGTTTTTTTATCCTCGTCGAGTTTTTTATTCTCTTCCTCAGATGCAAACATATGCTGTGCAAATTTATCGATATTCTTTGATCTTCCGAGTGGGACTGAAAACAAGCCCCATGTATCAACTTTCTCCTTATTCGATATCAGCATTGATGATACATCTGGAAATAAGTCGAGTACTTTTGCTTCTTCAGCGTACTGCTGATCGAATTCAGAAGGGTTGTCACGAATCACTTCGTTCTTTTTCGGTAAATCCTTCGAAATGTTTTCTACAGCCCCGTTATTGCTTGATGCAACTACCATGCTAAAGGAGCTTATAGCCGGATTCAATTTCGTAATTGGATATGAATATCCTCCTAATTTAATTGATTCAACTGTGTCGTCAAACATTTTGTACGGACTTTCAAGTTTTGCTAGTTCCCTAGCTCGCTCGACCACAACATTTGCGAATATATCTTTTAATAAAGTGGTTTTTCCCGTTCCAGGTGGTCCATTTACGGAACTGACATCCTGATTCTCTACAAAAAACTGATTGACGGCTACTTGTTGCATGAGAGACAGACGATGCTTAACCGGTGATGGCCAACGTGCAGAAGGGAGATTCGTTGGTTGAAGCATACCTTCAATATATGTACGGTTTTCGTCGATATGTGTGCGTTGCTCAAAGTTCATACCCGAGATATACGTTAATAACGTTTGATTGATACTGTCTTCCGATAAAATCTTCTGTAAATCACCCATATAAAAGTTCGGTAATGGTTTTCGGTTTTCGTTACCATTTTTTGCTTTCTCAAAGAATACCAAGTTCAACTCACGGTAATTTTTTAACTTCTCTTCTTCCTCTCCACCTTCTTCGTTTTTAACTCTATAGAAATAACGAATATATTCGTCTTGAAGTTTTTTTACTGATGATTTAGTGATCCCGTTTAAAAGTATCTCTTGCGCCCTCAACTCTAAGGAGTCAAGAGCACTCTTGAACCTTTCTTCAAGATACCTATAATTGATTTGATCTTTCCCCTTTATTTCTTTCATAACGTACATTATAAATGGAACGACCAATGAATCTTTTATGTACTTTCCGGTTTGGTCAACCGAGAAAGAAAAACTATATGACTCCTGCCTCAGCTTATTCACTAACTCATCTTCTATATTAAAGAGCTTTCGTAAAGCCTCGACTAATTGATATTGTTTATAGCAATCACAATAGTAAATATAATAGTACGAAGCTTTTTTTAATTCGACTGATTGAAATAATTGTTTATCATCAGCCGATTCCACATCAAATTCACGCATTGTCATTTTTTTTTTGATTATCTTTAAATTTTTCTCCCTCTAATTCTTTATTATTCGGAAGATTGTGTGGGGATAACGCTTCTATTAAATGCCATGCCTCTAATACTGACTTCTCAGCTTCTTTCACTGTTTTTCCTCCTTAAAAATATATACATCTTTATCCTATCACTCTTTCCGGAGCGAATAGCCCTCCACTTCAAGCAACCGCATCCGCCTCTGGTCAATCGCCGCATGAATAATCACGGTCACACCTGGATTGAGCTCCATCATCTTCTTGATTTTTCGTAAGTCATCTCCCTTGATCTCAACGGGCAACACAAACTCGCCTTCTCTCAAATGAACGAATTTGATTTTCCCAAGGTCGTCATATCCCGTCACTTCGTATGTCGCAAACTCACGTTTCATAGAATATCCCTCCCCTATCTTCGTTCCCAAAAAGATAGCATTCCACACAAAAAATCCATCCCCGTAGCGGTGGGATGGATGCAAATTACGCCTCGACGCTATCCGCGTGTTTGGCTTTATGATCGGCGATGACAACGGCATACCACTTCGCGCTGTCTTTCCAGATGCGCTCCTGTGTCTCAAAGTCGATATAGAGGATGCCGAAGCGCTTCTCATATCCGAAGCTCCATTCGAAGTTATCCATGAGCGACCAGAGGTAGTAGCCTTGAATGTTCATGCCTTCATCGTTCAAATCGGAGACGGCTTCGAGGTGCTGGCGGACGTAGTCGATCCGGTTATCGTCATGGACTTCGCCATTTTCCAGCACGTCGTCAAATGCGGCGCCGTTCTCTGTGATGTAGATCGGAAGGTCAGTATACTCGGCGCGTAAACGACGGATCAGGTCTTTGAATTCGTTCGGGGCGATATCCCAGCCCATGCCCGTCTTCTCGTAGTCCGAGTAAGCGTCTGCCTTCAAGAAATCATTTGCTGCGTTGAACTCGACAATGCCACGGCTATAGAAGTTGATGCCGAAGAAATCACAAGATGTCGAAATCGTCTCCATATCACCCGGTTGGATGAAATCGAAGTTATGCACATATTTGGAGAACAAGTTCATCATGTCGACCGGATACTCACCTTTGAAGACCGGGTCTAGGAACCAGCGATTCGAATACCCGTCGGCATTGTTCATCGCAAGACGGTCATTCGCAGAATCCGTCTTCGCGTACATCGGTGACAAGTTGAGAGTGATGCCGATCGGGGTCGTGGACGTCATCTCTCGCTTCAACAACTCGACCGCTTTTCCGTGCGATAACAACATGTGGTGCACGGCGCGCACCGCTTCGTTCATGTCACGATGACCCGGTGCGTGAACACCGACGTGGTAGCCGAGGAAGCCGGCACACCAAGGCTCATTGTGGGTGATCCAAGAGTCGACGATGTCATCGAGCTCTTCAAAACAGACTTTCGCATAATCGAGGAACCAGTCGACCGATTCACGGTTGACCCAGCCACCTTCTTCGTGAGCCCACATCGGAAGGTCCCAGTGATAAATCGTGACGGCTGGTTTGATTCCTTCTTCACGGAGACGCAGCGCCAAGTTTTTGTAGAACGCCATTCCTTCTGGGTTGTACTCTCCCTTGGCAGGGAAGATGCGTGGCCACGCGATGGAGAATCGATACGTGTCGACACCTAACTTTTTGATGTGCTGGATGTCTTCCTCGTAACGATGGTAGTGGTCACATGCGACATCGCCGTTATGCTTTTCAAACACGCGCCCGTCGATGTCACAGAACATATCCCAGATGGAAGGAGTACGGCCTCCTTCGTTATATGCGCCTTCAATTTGGTACGAGGACGTGGCTGTCCCGAATACGAAGTCTTTCTTAAAATGCATAGTGTTTTCCTCTTTTCTCTATATTTATTCTTTGACAGCACCTGCCGAAATACTGCTGACGATGTACTTCGAGAGGAACAAGAAGGCAATCATGATCGGTACGACCGAGATCGCGATGCCCAGGTAAAGCGAACCAAGGTTCTCTGCGACTTGTGATCCTTTCAAGAAGCCCATCAAAACAGGCAACGTGTATTTCTCAGGCGAGAACAAGAGGACAAGTGGCATTAAGTAGTTGTTCCATGAGCCGATGAACGTGAAAATCGACATCGTTGCAATCGCTGGCATCATCATTGGAAGTGCAATTGTGTGGAAAATACGTAGCTCGCTCGCACCGTCAATCCGTGCCGCTTCAATCAAACTGATGTGAAGTGTCGCTTGCGTATATTGACGGATGAAGAAGACGGTGAACGGTGTTGCAATCGCCGGGACAATCAATGGAATGAACGTGTCCAAAATACCGAGCGTTTTTGAGATCTCATAGAATCCAATGAGTCCGAGTTGCGCTGGCACCATCATCATGACAAGCATGAAGATGAACATCGCATTTTTCCCTCTAAAGTTATAGAACGTAAAGCCGTAAGCCGTTAGGGCTGAGAAGTAACCAGACAAGACCGTCACCGATACAGAGATGATCAAGCTGTTCTTGAAGCCGTTCCAAATGTTAATGTATTCGCTGAGCGTCGCATAGTTGTCTGCGAGCGCCGTCCCCGGAAGAAGTGAGAACCCAGCCATAATTTCTCCATTCGTCCGTGTCGCGTTGACAATCATCATCAAGAACGGAATGAAACAGATGATCGCGAGAAGGATGAGCCCTGTATAAATCAAACCTCGTGCGAATCGCTTATTCGTTGTTTTCTTAGAAGGCGGCGCCACTTTAAGCGGACGCTCCTCTTTCCGTTTCGGCTGCGCTTCGCTATCTGGAAGCATTCGCCGTGATTCCGCATTTTGTTCCATTGCTTACGCCCCCTTCTGTGTCGCGCGCTCTTTGCGGAACATACCCTTGAAGACGACCGCCGAGAAGATCAGCGTGATCAAGAATAGGCCGTAAGCGACCGCTGACGCATAGCCATAGTTGTTGTACTTGAAGGCTTGGTTGTACAAGTAAAGCACCATCGTGTTCAATGAACCGTCTGGTGAACCGATTCCATCGGTGATCAACATCGGAAGGTCGAACAATTGAAGTCCACCGATGAGTGATGTGATCATGATGTAGAGAAGAATTGGTTTTAAGAGCGGCAATGTCACTTTCGTAAACATCTGCCAACGGTTTGCACCGTCGATGTGAGCGGCTTCGAAGTAATCTGTCGAGATTCCTGATACACCCGCCATGACGATGATGAAGGAGTGACCGAACCACATCCATGTCAAAATGAGTGAAACGGATAACTGTGCCGTCACCGGTTCTGCCAACCAGTTGATTGGATCCGAAATCAAGCCGATTTTCATCAACACCATGTTGAGTGAACCGTGCTGCCAGTCGAGCAAAATACCGAACAAGAGCGCGACCGAGCTGATTGTGATCAAGTTTGGAAGATAGAAGAACGAGCGGAAGAACGAGAGTCCTTTTAACTTCAAACGAAGATCAGAGAAGATGAGTGCCAAGAGAAGCGCCAATCCAATCTGCAAGACGAAGTTAATTCCCCAAATTTTGATGGTGTTGAAAAACGCCTCGATAAAGTACGTATCCGTCAACAACCGTGTGTAGTTCGCAAACCCGACGACCTCTTCACCCGGGCTCCCCGTATAGTTCGTGAAGCTATAATAAAGCGTTAAGAGGACCGGATAGATGCTGAATGTCAAGAAGACGACCCAGAACGGGGCGATGAACAGATAGCCGTAACGATCTAGTTTTTTCACGTGTATTTCTCCTTCCATAAGAACCGAGGGGGGAGCTCCCCCCTCGTGTTGGTCATCGTCAGTCTACAACGATGTCTGGGTAAGCGTTCTTCGCTTGTTTTTTGAACTCTTCAATCGCTTCTTCTTTTGACTTTTTCCCTTCTACATACTGAAGGACAGATGCACCATAAAGTGTATCGAGCTGTTGGTCGTATTTCGTGACGATACCTGGTGTGATTTCATCTGCTTCATCGAGGAAGAACTCATAGTTGTTTTGTCCGCCGAGGAACTCATCGCTGAAGTCGTCTTTGATCTTGTCTGTGACCGGGTTGAACGCAAGTACATCGCCTGTCTCTTGTGCCCACTCTGTCAAGAATTCTTCATCCTGTGTCATGAGTTTTACGAAGTCGTAAGCGGCTTCTTTGTTTTTCGATCCTTCATAGACTCCGAGCCATGTACCGCCCCAGAAGTATGGGCTTGGTCCGCTTGTGACAGCCCAGTCACCTGCAGACTTTTTCGCGTTCTCTTTTAATACAGAGTGGAGACCCCATGTTGGGAGGACGTATGAGAAGACTTGTGTCTCTGTCTCTTTTCCGTTCTCTTTCACTTTGATTGGCTTATCCATTCCTTCGAACCATGATGGTGACCATTCTGGTGCGAGCGCAGTGTATTGCTTCTCACGAAGTTCTTTCGCATAGTCCATGTAGTTGATCTTATCTTCTGTCAAGACGAGTTCGTTTTTATCGTTGACCCACGCTTCTGGGTTTGCTCCTTGTGAGAACCAACGGATCGCACCTTCGTCCGGGAACATCTTGTATCCTTTTTGTTTCATCTTCTCAGCAACTTCGAAGACACCGTCCATCGAGCTCATCATTTCACCGATTTCAGTCGGGTCGTCTGTACCAAGTACTTCTTTTGCTAAGCTACGTTTGTAGTAAACGCCACCTGGTGTCGTTTGCCATGAAAGAGCGCGAACGTTTCCATCTTTATCTTTCCCGAGGTCAAACACGTACGGGACGTAGTTGTCTGCGATTTCTTCGACACTGTATGGCTCGTCCGAAAGGTTTTCCCAATAACCTGCATCAACCCATTGTTTAAGGAATGCGATTTCTCCCGTGAAGACGTCCGGTGCGCCGACGCCACTCTCAAGTGCTGGCTTCAATTTCGTTGGATAGTCCGCGATCGGGACGATAGTCAATTCAACTTTGACACCGTTCTTCTCTTCATATGTTTTAATTGGTTCTTTTAATTCGTCCGTAAATGACCAAACTTTTAAGACGTCATCTTTTGATTCAGAAGCTCCGCCTTCGCTGTCTGAGCAACCGCTCAAGACGCCAACTGAAAGTGCTCCGAGTGTAAGTAAGCTGACTAATTTACGCATGTGTTGTTCCCATCCTTTTTATAAGTAATAGTAGAAAGCGCTTGCAAAAAGAGGTTTAAAATTATCGAAAGCGCTTTCGTTACGATCGAAATAAAATATCGAAAGCGGTTTCGATTTCTTTCAAAAATGACTTTCGAAATCGCGCTCCCCTCTCCATCCACTGAAGAAAAGAGAGCGACTTCGAAACATCATTGGCTATAAATCACTGTTTGACCGGTGCACAGGATGCCCGTTCGACTAAGCGTACCGGAATGACGCGACGTTCAGTGAGTCGCTCTTTCGCGGTCATTTGTTCAAGTAAAAGTTCTGCTGCCGCTTCTCCGATTTCGTCCGTATCTTGGCGAATCGTGGTCAGTTTCGGCGTGATGTATTGAATCATTTCAATGTCATCATATCCGATGACAGAGATGTCATTTGGGACATGAAGACCGTGCTCGTGAATGGCTTCGATGACACCGATTGCCATTTGATCCCCGGCCACAAAGACTGCAGTCGGTTGATCGGCTAGTTCAAGCAATTGTTCCATCGCTTGTTTCCCTTCCTCAACCGAGAAGAAACCGGCGTTGACGAGGTAGCCTGGTCGAATCGGAAGGTCCAGCTCTTGCATCGCAAGTTCATATCCTTTGATTCGTGCCGCTCCAGCGTCAATCGTTTCATCCCCAGCGATGTGGGCAATTTTTTGGTGGCCGAGTTCATAGAGATAATTCACGGCGAGACGCGCCCCTTCGATATTATCGGAATAAACGACGCTACAGTTGGCGCTGTCCATATCGACGACGACGATTGGGATGTCGCTTCGCATGAGCTCTTGAACTTGCTCATCCATTCGGTCCGAGCAGATGACGACGATCCCGTCGACCGCACGGTGTTTAAAGTGTTCGAGGTAACTCATGTCACGATTGCGTAGATTCCGCGAGGCAAAGATTAAATCGTAGCCCTGCTCCTCTGTCGCGTGACGAAAACTTTCGATGATTCCGTTGAAGAACGGGTGCTTCATCCCGACTTCGTTCGCCTCTGAGAACATGACCCCGATCGCCCATGATTTTTTCGTCGATAACGACTGGGCATGTGCGTTCGGCAAGTAGTCCATCTCAGCAGCGGCTTGAAGAATCTTCGCTCTCGTCTTGTCACTCACGTCTTTATAATTGTTCAACGCTTTGGACACTGTCGTGATTGAGAATCCTGTTTTTTTGGCTAAATCATAAATCGTACCCATGTCATTCTCCTCTTCCCGAAAGCGCTTTCGGTAATTTGATTGTAGCGTATGGATTTGTAGGAATCAATTCTTTTTCGAGGAAACTTTTTGATTCTTTTTTCCATTCCTTGTTTCTTCTATATTACTGTATCGGGAAATTTTTGTCCTTAATGTGTCCGCGTATACAACCACACGAGATTCGTGAACTTTTGTACTTCTGTCTCGCCTGTCACGCCTTTAAATAGCCGTTGGAATGGCTTTAACAATTGCTCTAACACGATTTTCCGGAGACGCTCTTGTTTAAGTTCGAACGAAATCGCATCGAACAAATCTCGCTGTTCTTCCGTCATGTCGACATGCTCTTCGATGCGAGCAGCCATCTCGATCAATTCTTCGATTGTTATGAGATGTTTATCTGTCGTCCCACGCATTTGATCGACCGTGACCGGGTTCAAGACGTGCTCTCCTGTCTCCATCATCCGAGCGGCAATCAATTCGACATACGTGTATAAGCTTCGGACGACTTTTTGAGGAGAGTAGGCAGCATTCGTGATGCGGTTCGTAAACAAGATATGTTGCAACATTCCGTTGAAGAGCACCGTCAATTCCATCGAATACGGTCTGACGGACTCTCCGATGATTTCCGTCAAACGCATCGCAATCCACTCGATTTCATAAATGCGATGTTGGAGTACAAGCTTCTTCAATTCATTCTCGTTCGACGACATGATCGATTCAAATAACGCGTGCAAGTTCCGCTCTTCGTTCAATTGAATCAATATCGAAATCTGTTCGATGAAGACGTCACGATCTCGCTTATCCCGCCCCATCTGCATTTCGATTCGGCGTTGCCCTGCATCATATCGTAAGTTCTCGAGGATACTAGCGACACAATCCGTCTTCGATGAGAAGTAATTATAAAACGTCCCTTTGGAGATATTAGCGCGGTCGATGATCTCTTGCACCGATGTGTGCTGTACCCCATTTTCGATGAAGAGAGACATGGCAATATCGGCAACTTTTCTCTTTTTCTCTTTCATATTTTCGTAACTCCGTTCTGTCTAGTTTGTACCTTTACTATAGCACCGAAAACCTTTTTAGACTAATAGTACAAAATGGTTGCTTTATTTATACAACGGGTATAAAATCATTTCATCGACACTTACCAACACATAACTATTTAGAAAATAAAGGAGCCATCCATATGAAACCAGAATTCCAAAAGAAACCGCCTTACGTCATGTTGGCGGTGCTCTTTGCGGGTGCATTCATCGCATTTTTAAACAACTCATTACTCAACGTCGCGCTCCCATCGATCATGGTCGACCTCGAGATTGCAGACTACTCGACCGTTCAATGGCTCGCGACAGGCTTTATGCTCGTGACGGGTGTGCTCGTCCCGGCATCCGCCTATTTGATCACTCGCTTTTCAAACCGCAGCTTGTTCATTACGTCGATGAGCATCTTCGCCATCGGTACGGCTATCGCGGCCTTCTCGCCGAGCTTCGGCTGGTTGTTGACTGGTCGAATGATTCAAGCCATCGGTGCCTCAACAATGGGACCACTCTTAATGAACGTCATGCTCGTCAGCTTCCCGCGTGAAAAACGGGGGATGGCGATGGGGATTTTCGGACTTGTCATGATCTCGGCACCTGCGATTGGACCGACACTTTCCGGTTATATCGTCGAGTACTATGACTGGCGCGTCTTATTCGAAATGATTTTACCGCTCGCGATCATCGGTCTCGCGCTCGCTGTTTGGAAAGCAGAGAACGTCATGGTCCAAAACAAAGACCAGTCACTGGATTACTTGTCGCTCGTCTTATCGACACTCGGATTTGGTGGGATTTTATACGGTGTCAGTTCAGCAAGTTCGGACGGCTGGGATAATCCAATCGTCTTGGCGACGATGATTGTCGGTGCAATTTCGTTGATCGCCTTCATCTACCGCCAGCTTCATATGGAAAAACCATTGCTCGACTTGCGTGCTTACAAACATCCGATGTTCGCACTCGCGTCAGTCATTGCGATGGTCAACGCGGTCGCAATGTTCTCCGGTATGATTTTGACACCGGCTTACGTCCAAAGCGTACGTGGCATCTCACCACTCGATTCAGGGCTCATGCTTCTCCCTGGTGCGATCATCATGGGAATCATGTCACCGATCACGGGTAAACTGTTTGACCGATTCGGGCCAAAATTATTGGCACTTACCGGTCTGACAATCACCGCGGTATCAACATATATGCTCGCAAACGTCCAACTCGATTCGACCTACACGTACATCGTCTTAACGTACACGTTGCGTATGTTTGGGATGTCGATGGTTATGATGCCGATTATGACTAATGGACTTAACCAGTTACCGACTCGCCTCAATCCACACGGAACGGCCATCAACAACACGGCCCAACAAGTATCTGGCGCGATTGGTACGGCAGTCCTCGTCACCATCATGAACTCGGTGACACGTACGGAGGCTGAATCATTGATGACAGGAGTCGATCCTGCGACACTCACAGAGAGTTCGATGGGTGCCATCACTCAGCAAGCCCTCTTATCTGGGATTCAATATTCATTTTATGTCGCACTTGGGATGAACCTCTTGGCGCTCGTCCTTGCGTTCTTCGTAAAACGAGTGGATGTGCGGAAGTTCGATGATCAAGTAGAGACTGTTGAAGAATTGAAACAAGCAAATTAAATGTTGAGAAGCCGCTTTGAATGTTGAATTCAGAGCGGCTTTTTTTAATTTCTCATTTCCTTCATAAATAAATCTGAAATTAAAATTTAATCCTAATATGGTATTATTTCTCAATGGATATGATTCGTTTAGGAGGGTACATATGATGAAAAAAGTGTTTAGCTTGGTGATTGTATTTCTTCTGATCACATCTTCTTTTCTCTCGACTGGATCAATCGTTGAGGCGGCCCCGAAGAAGCAGAATCGTGCTATTATGGGAGTATCGGCTTTGACTCCGCAACAAATGGCGGATTACGTAAAAAAGAAGAATCCTCGTGATGTCCGGCTAGTACAAACGTCGGTCGAAGACTTGGCGAACCTCTTCGTCATCATCGGCGCTAAGGAAGGTGTTCGTGGGGATGTCGCGTTCGCTCAAGCACTGAAAGAGACAGGCTACTTTCGATATGGTGGCGATGTACTCCCTGAACAACATAACTATTCCGGAATCGGGACGACTGGGAATGGCGTAAAAGGTCACTATTTCCGTTCACCGCATCAAGGCGTGACTGCTCAAGTTCAGCATCTAAAGGCATACGCCTCACACGATGCACTGAATACGAAACAAGTCGACCCACGCTTCCATCTCGTCAAGCGAGGCTCTGCAACGACGTGGCCATCTCTTCACCAAAAGTGGGCCATGCAGCCGAAAGGAAATTACGGGACCGAGATTCTTTCGATTTATCAAGAAATGTCGAAAATACCAAAACGTGTCGCTAAAGCAAACAGATAAGAAATGTAGGGGTGAAAGAACGTGACGTGCAAACAAGTTAGACTCGCGAGCGGAATCGCATTATTCGTGACCGGCGTGATGTTGTTACTCAAACGCTAATGAGCATTTCGGACAATGGTCCGAGTGCTTTTTTTATGACCGATATTACAAAGGAGGATATCATGAACCCTATTTTATACATACGAAACGAACAACACTGTACCATTCGTCAAGCCTCACAAGACGACGCGAAATCCCTCGCTTTCATTCGTCTGCAAATCGATCAAGAGACGGACTATTTAGACCGCGAACCTGGAGAAGGTGTATTGAGTGAGGAGGCCATTCAATTTCTAATCGATTCTGATTTGAATACCATGAATCGACTATTTCTTATAGCAGAAGTCGATGGGGAAATTGTCGGGTTTGCCCGCTGCGAAGGTAGTGTGCTCGCTCGAAAATCCCACACTGTCGAATTTGGAGTTGGAATTCTGCAAGCGCATTGGGAACTCGGTTTAGGTTCAGCTATTTTACGATATGTTCTCGATTGGGCGCGAACGGAAGGCCTTCATAAAGTCACTTTAAGTGTCATTGAAACAAATAAAAAAGCCATAGCACTCTATGAGCGCTACGGCTTCGAAGTCGAGGGCCGATTACGGGACGATAAGCTTATTGATGGACAGCACTTCGATACAATCTTAATGGGATATCTCATTCCATCGGTAACGATACCCGAAAACAAATAACCTGACCCTCTAGCGGTGCGGCCGTCAACCGTCCACCATGCAATAAAATGATTTGGCGGGCAATCGATAGACCCAACCCATCACCTGGCGTGACCCCTCTCGAGGAATCGACACGATATGTGCGATCAAACAGATGAGGAATGGACTCAATCGTTTCAGTCGTTGTCGCATTCGAGATGGACCACTCAAGCATATCCTCCCTGGTCTGGAGATCAATGTGAATCGGACTCGGTTGCTCCGCATATTTCCATGCGTTCGATAAAAGGTTCTCAAAAGCGCGAATAAGCTGTTCTTGATCCGCTTCCATCCATATATCTGGTCTGATTGAAGTCTGTAAATGAAGTCCTCGCTCATTAAACAACGGCTCCATCTCGTGGATAAGTTGCGTCGTCAATAGACTCAGGTTGAGTCTCTGTTTCTTTAGTTGCATATGTGGGGCATAGAGTCGGTTTACGTTCATCAGCTGATCTAGCAAATGTTCAAGCTGATCCGTTTTTTCATTTAGAATACGAAAATGATCTTTTTCTGCAAGCGTCAGTTCCCGATTCATTTGCAGGAGTTGCGTATAGCCTTTGATGCTCGTGAGCGGTGTCCGCAAATCGTGCGACAGGTTGGAGAATAGTTGGTTCCGTTCTTCTTCATGCGCCCGTTCCTTCTCAAATAATTCACTTAATTGAGCTGACATCCGATTCACACTCTCTCCAAGCGACGCGATTTCGTCTCGACCCTCCACTTTGACAGTTCGACCGAGGTCACCGTTTGCAATCTGTTCAATCTCACTCGATAAATACGTGATTTTTCGAAGTGTTTTCCGCATCATCAGTGAAAATCCAATAATAAAGATCAAAATAACAATGAACGTCACCCCTAAAAACATAAGATTGGACGTCAGCGGATCTGGTGTTGTTTCGTTCTCAATGTAGTATAAACTGATCGAATAGCCCATGATTAAAAAAGCAATCGTCGCAATCAATGCATTGACTAAAATGATACCAATCAACTTCACTAGCAAGCGATCCCATTGTCTCCGTCTCATAATCGATACCCCACGCCCCACACCGTCTTGATAATGGTCGGTTTTCGTGGTGTGTCTTCTAACTTTTCTCGGATTTTTGTGATGTGGACCATCACTGTGTTGTCGACCTCAAATGCTGCCTCACCCCACACCGCCTCGTAAATCTGTTCGACTGTTAGGACTTGATTTGGATGACGCATAAAATAGGCGAGAATATCAAACTCTTTCGGTGTAAGTCGAATCAACATCTCATCCTTTCGACATTGTCGCGTCTGTAAATCAAGTGTCACATTTTCAAAGACGAGTGTACTCGTGAGGTCTGCTCGGTCTGACCCATAATCACGATATCGTCTGAGTAACGATTTGACACGCAGCGTCACTTCAAGTGGGTTAAACGGTTTTTTAATGTAGTCGTCCGCTCCAACGGAAATGCCTTGCATCAAATCCAAGTCGCTCGTTTTGGCTGTGAGCATCAAAATCGGCATAAACTGCGTCTTTCGAATCTCAATACAAGCTTCAATTCCACCCATGACAGGCATCATCAAATCTAGAATGAGCAAATCGATCGTTTCGGTCGACGCGAGGTCGAGTACTTCTTGTCCATTTTTCGCAAATCGGAGTGCATATCCTTCATTTTTTAAATAGATAGCAAGTAATTCTCGAATCGCTTCATCGTCGTCAGCGATACAGATGACGGGTTGTGAACGCATCTCTTTCCTCCTCGTTTTTCACTAGTAAACTACATTCATTTCCTCTATTAATGAGTGTAACAAACTCAGTAACGGCACTTCCTTTCCAACTTCTTAAGATTTCTTAAGAGAATACTAAAAACTCCTTACGCTTGCGAGTGAATACTAGACAAGGTAAGGAGTGAATTTATTATGGAAATGATCATACATTATGCCATGCTCGCCATCGGCATCATGTTTACCCCATTATCTGACGACGTCTTAATGATCACCCATCTGACGGTCGCGGATGATTTTGTCCCAAGTTGGCTTTTATTTGTCTCCACCTGGATTCTCTTCACGCTCACGTTCGGCTGGTTCTATTTAATCGGGAAAGGGCTTCATCGTATCCTACCCGTGCGACAACGCGAATCTCGTTATCTTAAAAAAGCCGAGGCGCTCTATCAAACATACGGGGCACGCACCATTATGATTTCTTATTTTATTCCCGGCCTTCGGCACCCGCTCCATTACATCGCCGGGTTCACATCGCTCAAACTTCGTACGTATGCGTTCTATACGACCATCTCTGCTTTCTTCTATACCGGTGCTTGGTTTCTCGTCATCGGACTGGCCAATAAAATCCCGGCGTTTCAACAGTTTCAAGACTGGGTGTTGTCCTTTTAACTTAGTGTCCTCTGTATTTCCCGAGCGCTCGCATGTTTAAGAGATATAAGACACCTGCATAAAGAATCAGACCGAGTAAATACATCCAGATGCCTGAAAAGCCACTTCCGTACACCATAACTTCCTTGATTGCTGTCGCTCCGTAGAAGATTGGCATGACGTAACTCAAGTTCCCGAGTCCGTATGGAATCAAGTCGAGCGGGATGAGTCCTGAGAAGAATACTTGCGGGATGATGGTGAACGGAATCATCTGTACGACTTGTAGTTCCGATCGGGCAAACACCGAGATGGTCGCCCCGAAGAGTACTGCGGTCCCTGCCATGAGTAGCATCGTCAACATGACCCACGCCATATTCCCGAGCGAAGACAAGCCGAGCACATAAATCGAATAGAGCACGATGAAAATCGACTGCACGACCGCAAACGTCCCGTATCCGAGTGTATATCCTAAAATGACCTGTCCTCGTTTGATCGGGGTCATCAACAGTCGCTCGAGCGTACCCCCACTCCGTTCTTTGACGAGTGCCATCGCAGATAGGATGAACACGAAGAAGAACGAGAAGAGGGATAGGAAGACGAAGCCGAACGAATCGAACGTCGACTGTCCTTCTTCACCATAGACGAATGACGTATCGATTTCAGCTGCAGGGTTGAGCGTCGTCAACGCATCTTGAATCTCACCAACCGCCTTCGACGACTTCGTCGAAGGTTCGCGTAACGTGATGGTCGTTCCTTCCTGACCCATTTCAAACACGGCATCGACATGTACATTGTCTTCGATATATACTTTTGGATCATCGAACGATGCCTGTTCCACTTCGAGCGTCTCGTCTTCAAACGCATCGATGAGCTGTTCTGGTGCGTTGTCATCGAGGACAACGGTCGGCACGTAGTCGGAGTCCCCGAGTAAGAAGTAGACGAGTGTCAAAATGAGAAGTGGCGCAATCAAAATCAAGGCGACACTTCGTTTATCATTCAACGTCTGAAAGATGACACGTTTCGCCAAGTTACGCATGGTCACCCACCCCCTCTTTCCCGGCAATCAAGAACAGTTCTTCGACGCGGCCGTTCTCGGTCTGGTCAAGCAAATCTTGCACATGGTCATATGCGATCAACCGTCCATTATAGACGAGCGCAGCCCGGTCACATTCGAGCACTTCATCCATGACGTGCGTCGAGACGATGATGGTCGTCCCTTCCGCCCGAATCGTTTGGAACTGATCCCAAATCTGTCGGCGTAAAATCGGATCGATTCCGACCGTCGGTTCATCAAGAAACAACACATCGGGCTTATGCAGGATGGCAATGGCCAAGGAAAGACGCTTCTTCATCCCGCCTGAAAAATTGCGGACAAGCTTATGCCGGTCGTTCGTTAAATCGACAAGGTTGAGCACTTCGGTGATGCGTTCTTGGAGCGCCTTTTTCCCTAACTTATAAATCGATCCGAAGAAGGCGAGGTTCGCTTCGGCCGACAAGTCTTCGTACAAGCCATCGTTCTGCGGCATAAATCCGATTTGTTGGAGCATGTCCATGTTTGGCATCTTCGTTTCGCCGATATGGACACTTCCTTTGTCCGGTGCGAGGGCGCCGATCATGAGTCGGATGAGCGTCGTCTTCCCCGATCCAGATGGTCCGAGCAAGCAGCAAATTTCTCCGGATGGGATGGTGAAGTCGATGTTGTCGATGGCGAGTTGGTCGCCGAACGACTTGTCGACGTGTTGCAGTTGAATGTTCATTTCTGTCACTCCTTTTCGGCGCCTCCTCGTGTATACTCAAGATAATCGACACCGTGTTGGTTTATATGTTCAGTATAGTCCCCGTTCACGGTGGCAACAATCGTCAATATCGGTCATCGTGTCGGTTTTCCGACAGATGCAATGAATGTGTTGAGGAAAAGGAGAAATAATATGGAACAAACTGACTTACGCGTCATCCGAACGAAGAAGCTGATCAAAGATGCCTTCTTTAGTCTCATTGAAGAACAGGGATTTGAAGCCGTCACCGTCAAGCAATTGACTGAACGGGCCGGTATTAATCGGGGAACCTTTTATAGTCACTATGTGGATAAGTTCGAGTTGATGGAGAAATGCGTCGACGAGATCTTTGAAGAGGCTGAACGGAAGTTGATTCATCATCTCCCGCACATCTTTGGAGACGAGCGAACTGATAACTCGTATCATTATCTCGTCCCGTTCATCCGCTTCATCGAAGACAATCAAATCATCATGAAGCCGCTCCTCGGACCAAATGGAGATCCGACGTTCCAGGCAAAACTTCGAAAATTTATGCAGGCTGCCTTGTTTCAGCGCTCCCCGGTAACCTTGTTTGATCCGGACAAGATGATGGTCCCGCCTCCATATCTCGTCGCCTATCTTTCTTCGGCTCACATGGGCGTCATCTATGAGTGGTTAAACAATCCGTCTTCGGAAGAGACAGCGGAAGACATCGCCCGGATTATCTATACGATCACCTATGAAGGACCGCTCGTTGCCGGCGGTGTGAATCTACGAAAATAAGGACAGGTGCTTTACCTGTCCTCCTTTGGAAAGACGACCTTCGCCGTTGTCCCAATCTGTTTCTCACTCGATAATGTAATCTCTCCACCATGTAACTGTACGATTTGACGAGCGATGGCTAGCCCTAGTCCTGAACCGTTGCGATGACGAGATGTGTCGGCCTGATAAAAGCGTTCGAACGCCCAGTCCACTTGTTCAGGTGTCATGCCTTCTCCCTCGTCTCGAATCTCACACGTGATGTGCGTCGCATCCTCTTCCACCAGAAGATGCAGTGTACTTTCTTCATATGCATATTCGACAGCATTTTGAAGTAGATTGATCCAAACTTGCTGAAGAAGTGTAGCATCACCCTTCATCACGACTTCGTCCATAGTCAAATCTAGGTTCATTCGTTTGCGTGTCATCTCTGAATCTAAGGATAAGATTGCCTCCCGGATCTGCTCACTGAGAGACAGTTCCGTCGCATGTAGACCGACAATCGTGTGGTCTAATTTCGCCAGCCGGAGCACGTCTTGTGACAAGCGCGATAGTCGTTTCCCTTCACGCTCAATCTTCGTGACATATTCACTTTGTTTTTCAAAAGGTCCTCCCCGTTTCAACAACGTGGCATACCCTAAAATCGAAGCGACCGGCGTCTTAAATTCATGTGCCATAACGGATGCCAATTCCTCATTCTTCGTTTCATTCGTTTCAAGCGTCTCGGTCATCTGATTGAACTGCTTCGCGAGCATTCCAATCTCATCTGTTGCTACGTCATGAATCCGCACCGATAGGTCTCCAGCGGTCACACGGTTGACGGCATCCGTGACACGATCGATGCGTCGTGTCATCAGTCGAACTGCGAATAGAATGAGAACACTTGAAATGAGTGCTGTCAGGAACAAGGTCTGTAACGACACGTCACGGAAGATTGAAATCGGATTCTCGTCTGCGTTCGGAGACAACGTGACCACGGTCTCGTCGAGTAAAAAAGCGACTTGTGGAAGACGGTCCGTCTGTGACAGCACTTCACCCCGTTCTAATGTCGCTCGTTCCGAAACGCTCCATTCCGCACGGTCATAACGCATCGTCTGGGCATTCAGTGTCGCGTCATCAAAGAGGTCCAAGACCGCATCAGACGCTAGACCGTAATCTTGTGAGGCCATCTGCATGCTGTCGGCCCGGTCTACCAACATTTCTTCGACTTGTGTCTTCAGTGCATTGAACTGAAAGGTCAAAAAAATCGTGAACGTCAAGAGGATTGGAATCAACAAGAGTCCGAAGAAAATCATTAAAAATCGTCCGTAGATGGTACTAATAAATCGTTTCATCTTTTCAGCTCCAATCGATAACCGAGTCCCCACACCGTACTGATCTGAAATGCATCAATCGGCTTGAGACGCGCACGCAGTCGATTAATATGGACGTCGACCGTTCGGGTCTCACTCTCCGTCTCATATCCCCAAATCCGGTCTAACAGTTGTTGCCGGGTGAAGACTTGATTCAAATGCGTCGCCAAAAAATAGAGGAGTTCAAACTCTTTGCGAGGGAGTTCGATCGTCTCAGAAGTCGTTTGTAACGTCATCGTCGTCTCATCGAGTACGCAGTCGTTCAACTGAATCTGATGACTGTGATGAATGCGCGCTCGTCGTAACAATGCCTCAATTCGTAATTCGAGTTCTTCGAGATCGATCGGTTTCACGACATAGTCATCCGCTCCGGCATGAAACCCTCTCTTTTTGTCATTCATCGCATCGAGGGCCGTCAGCATAAGCACCGGGAGCGTATACCCGGCGTCACGTAATTGTCCCGTCAGTTCACGTCCATCCAACCGTGGCATCATCACGTCGGTAATGAGCAAATCGATTGGCTCACGGTCGAGCCAATCGAGTGCTTCTTCTCCATCTTTTGCATGAAGGACACGATAACCGGCCACCGTCAAATAATCGACTAATAAACCGCCGAGCGCCCCATCATCTTCTGCGAGTAAAATGGTGACCATCTGTTTCCCCTTCTTTCTAATGGCTTATACGTTTCGCAACGCTTCAATCGGTTGCAAGTTCGAGGCTTTCCGGGCTGGGATGTAGCCGAATATGACTCCGATGATGACAGAGAAACCGAGTGCCAATCCGACGGTTGAACTTGCCAATGTAAACGGTACGCCCATGACGAGCGTCAGTCCAAAGGCGAGCAGTCCACCAAATAAGACACCGACGAGCCCTCCGAGCATCGAAAGCAGGACGGACTCAAACAAGAATTGTTGTCGAATCTTACCAGGCGTCGCACCGAGTGCTTTACGCAGTCCGATCTCGCTTGTTCGTTCGGTCACCGAAACGAGCATCATGTTCATGATCCCGATGCCTCCGACGAGTAAAGAAATCGAAGCGATGCCAACGAGGAGCATACTGAGAAGCGCATTGATTTGATCGATGGAAGCGAGCGCATCCTCAAAACTCGTTACTGTGAAGGCGTCACGTCCATTGAATGCGGTCGTCAGCTGTTGTGTCACTTCATCCTGTACGACAGCTGATGCACCCGATTCGGTATATAAGTCGAACGTGGCAATCGTCCCTTGATGAAACTGCGTCAGTGCAGTCGTCACAGGGATGACGATCGCCTCGTCTGTTGACATGGAAAATTCCGATGATGGCGCAAGCGTTCCAACGACGATGTAACGAATCCCACCAACAGAGATCTCTTCCCCGAGAGGAGAGGATGTCGGAAACGCCTCTTTCGCAATCGTTTCTCCGAGCAAGGCGACATGCGTCTGTTGATTAACGTCGAGTGGTGTCAATCCGCGCCCGGTTGCGACAACCGAATCGTCTTTGAAGAACGCTTCACTTTTCCCAAGAATGGTTTGCTGTTCCGTCTGCCCCGATACATATACATCGGTCATTTGACTCAATGTCGGGGAGATTGAGGCGACCCCCTCAATGGCTTCGAGCCGATCCATGTCCGCCATACTGACACCGGATTTCCCATCTTCTCCGATTTGAACGGTCATACGATCAGCTCCAAACGTCGCGACTTCATCGTTAATGGAATCGGTCACACCGGAAATGATCGTCATCAAGGCAATAATCGAAGCCGTCCCGATGACAATCCCTAAAATCGTCAAGAAGGAGCGCATCTTGTGACTGATGACCGTCAACCAAGCCATGCGTATATTTTCTCGAATCATCGCACCCGTTCCTCCTTTTCAATCTTCCCGTCACGCACATGTACGATACGAGTCGCTTCTTTGGCGATATCGATATCATGGGTGATCATGATAATTGTCTTTCCTTCCGCATGTAGCTCGTGAAAGAGCGCCATAATTTGACGACCGTTCGTTTGATCTAACGCGCCCGTCGGCTCATCCGCGAGAAGAAGCGATGGATTCGTCACGAGCGCCCGAGCGATGGCGACACGTTGCTGCTGACCACCTGATAACTGATTTGGAAAGTGGTCCATCTTATCGCCTAATCCGACACGCGCTAACATCTTTCGAGTTCGTTCCTGTCTTTCCGCTTTTGAAGATCGTTGATAAATGAGCGGAAGTTCCACGTTCTCTCGAGCACTCAACCGAGGAAGTAGATTGAATTGCTGAAAGATAAATCCGATGCGTTCGTTCCGAAAAAGAGAAAGCTCCGTTTCGGACAATCCGGTCACATCTTTGTTCCCAAACCGGTAACGACCGCTCGAATAACCATCGAGACAACCAAGGATGTTCATGAGTGTCGACTTGCCAGAGCCGGACGGTCCCAAAATGGCGACGAACTCTCCTTCTTTCACCTCTAAATCGATTCCTCGTAATACGGTCTGCCGATTGTCACCCTCCCCATACGATTTGGTCAATTGTTCGACCGAGATGAGCGTCGTCATCATTGCCCACCTCCGATTCGTGGAGGCATCAACCCGCCACTCGTCGTCTCATCGAGTAAGAGTACTTCGGTCTCGTCTAATCCATCTTTGATCTCGACTCGGCTCCCGTCTGTCAATCCTAGCTCGACCTGTCGTTTCACCGGGCCTTCGTCTCCTTGCACATAGACGTATGCGTCCTCATCCTCAAACGTGATGCTGTCGAGCGACAAGGTCTCTGCATCTTCCGCGCGCTCGACGACTAAACTTCCTTCTAACGTCATCCCATTCCGTAAATTATCCGTCTCAGGGAGGGTCACCGTCATCGCATAGCGAGCGGATGCGCCTGGTGTCGTCATCGGTTCTGCTTCCTCTGCGATGACGTCGATGGTTCCGTCAATCTCTGCATCGAGCGCCGTCACATAAATCGTCAACGCATCCCCTTCATTCACTTTTCCAATATCTCGCTCATCAACCATGAATCGACCTGTCGTCTCATCCCCGACTGCCGTGACCTGCCCCGCAAACGTGTAACGATTTTCAATCGTCTTAATCGATACTGCTTCCGTTTTATATTCAGTTGTATCCGGCATCAAGAAGACTCCAGCTACTAATGTAAGGGCGAGCACACCAATCCCCATGCCCCATTTCACTTTTTTGTTCATCCTGTGTTCCTCCTTATTGTTGATACGTTAAGGATAAACACAAGTTGTAAACAAATTATAAACGCCCCTCGTTTGTCGCGAGAGGCGTTCACTTATGTGACTCGAACGTGCACGTGCAAGTTCCCATTTTCTTCAGTTGTCGTCTGGTACGTGTTCTGTACCGCCTCCAAATCATGCCAGGCGATGCGGTATGACTTTCCTCGCATCCCTTCAAACTCGAAGGCGAGATGTTGTAAATCCGACATACCCAGGATGCGGTCAAACGGTCCACCCTCGCCAGCCCATTCCAATTGATTCGCCGAATCCTTCAATACGAGGTCGAGTCCATGCATCACTTTTTCTTTGATCAATTGTCCATCCGCGGCAACACGCATCCCGTCTTGAATATCATGCATCCGACACGATTCGATATCATCAAACGGGATGGTGATTTCATCCCCGTTTGCAAAGTGAAGCGTGATTGTTTTTACGATCATCTTAGATTCCTACTTTCGTTCAGTCTCTGTTCCCTTACTATACAAAACTTTTGTCGGTTCAGGGATGACATCTTTGTGGATGTGGCAAATCCGTAAAAGCATGTTCGTTTCATTTGGAAACGGGAATAGAAGAGATAGCACTCATTCTGTTTTTTGAAAATAACACTTCGGAAAGGCGGCGAATATATGCCATCAGTGGAAAAGTCGGTCATCGTCATCGGCGGAGGGCTCGGCGGCTTGTCAGCGGCCATCTCACTCGCTCAAAAAGGTTACGACGTCTCACTCTACGAAAAGAACGACCACATCGGCGGGAAAGTGAATCGGCTCGAACAAGACGGATTCGGTTTCGACCTCGGACCCTCGATTTTAACGATGCCTCACATCTTCGACAAACTGTTCCGTGGAAGCGGGAAACGGATGGAAGACTATGTATCCATCAAACGACTTGAGCTCGAATGGCGCTCGTTCTTCCCGGACGATACCGTCCTCGACCTTTACCATGACCTCGAACAGATGCAGCGGGCAAACCCTTCCCTCTCTCGAAAAGACATGCAAGAATATCGTGAACTGTTGAATTACGCAGCGCGCATCTATAAGACGACCGAGAAGGGATACTTGGCCGAAGGGTTTGAATCCCCATTAGAAGCCGTCATGAAAACGGGCATCTTCCCGACCCTATTCGGATTCGATTTGACGTCGACGATGTATAGCGCCATCAAGAAACGGATCAGCAACCCACATCTTCGAGACATGCTGTCGTATTACGTCAAATATGTCGGGTCGTCTCCGTATAACGCACCAGCCGTCTTAAACATGATGATTTACATGCAATATGCCCAAGGCTGTTGGTATGTCGAAGGCGGGACCCATAAGCTCGCGGAAGGCTTGACGAAGCTCGCCGAAGAAATCGGTGTGAAGCTACATACCGGAGAAGGCGTGGTTCGTGCCCATACGGTGAATGAGAAAGTGACCGCCATCGAGCTCGAGGACGGACGTCTCCGTTCCGCTGATTATTTTGTCTCGAACATGGAAGTCATCCCGTTCTATCAGAAGATGGTCGACGCGGACAAACAGTATGTCGACAAACTCGTCGATAAATACGAACCGGCGAGTTCCGGATTCGTCCTCCATCTCGGGGTGAAAAAAGCCTATCCACAACTGGCACATCATAATTTCTTCTTCTCTGAGAACCTACATGAACAAATGGATAAAATCTTTGAGAAACATGAACTTCCGGACGACCCGACGATTTACCTCGTCAACGTCAACAAGACCGACCCGACCCAAGCGCCACCAGGACACGAGAACATCAAAATCTTGCCACACATCCCGTATATCCAGGATGTGCCGTTCACGGAAGAAGAGTACGCCGCTTTTGAAGAACGTGTACTCGACAAATTGGAACGAATGGGTCTCGATGGTTTACGTGAACATACGGTGACACGTGATGTATGGACGCCCCATGATATCGAGCGGACGTATGGATCGGACCGAGGTGCCATTTATGGAACGGTCGCCGACAAGAATCGGAATGGCGGCTTCAAACATAAGAAACAGAGTGAACTTTACCACAACCTCTACTTCGTCGGCGGGACCGTCAACCCAGGTGGCGGTATGCCGATGGTGACGTTGAGCGGTCAGCAAGTGAGCGACAAGATTGCGAAACGTGACAAAGTGAAATGATTTTCTTTCATCCCTCATTCGATATGAGGGATTATTTTTTGAAACTTTTTCCAATAACCTTCCGTATATTGTGCTACGATACAAACAATCAAATAGACAAGCGGAGGAACAGGATGCATCAAATCACAAGTTATTTCTTTATGTATGCCAAAGTTGTCGTCACGGATAAAGTTCCATTCATTTGGACATTCGTAATCCCACTCGTTATCGCCTTGACGCAGTCATTTTCAGATATTCGCCAAGCAACGACAGTGGAATACTACCCAGGGCTCTCTTATTTCTGGGTGTATATTATTCTTGCTACATATGTGAACGGTGTCGGCATGGAGCTCGCTCGCATGCGCGAATACGGACTGATGAAGACGTACGTGATGATTTCCGGCAACAAACTGACATATGTCATCGCCGTCATCTTGGCGCAACTTCTATTCGCCTCCATCAGCTTAACTTTATTCACAACGGTCGTTACGCTCGTTCACGGGTTCTTCTCGTTCAAGTTGATTGCAACGTCTCTACTCGTATTGATTGGCAGTATCCCGTTCGCGGTTGCCAGTGTCGCCATCACGACACTTCCAGTGAAAGTATCGAGTCTCGGGACGTTCGCGAACATACTGATGTTCCCACTCTTTTTACTGGCAATCAAGTCACCTGATCAATGGTTCAGCTTCCTCAACCCGTTCTACGCGCTTCACGAATTCGCGCTCGGGTTGCTGCATCTGACGACTCAAGTCGAGCTCTCGTTCGGAGTATGGGCGACATTCCTTTCCATACTTGGTTACTTCATCATTGGTGCGATTGCGTTGAAACGCTTCAGTCTCGTCTCACTCATCACACGCTAGGAGGTTCTTATGCACGTAAACCAACTCACTTATCTCTATCCGAAAGCGGCACGTCCTGTTCTCGATGATGTCTCGTTCACACTGCAATCGAATAAACTGAACGTTTTGATTGGACAAAATGGTGCTGGGAAGACGACCCTGTTTGATTGTATGACCGGGGCACTTCCGGTCGACAAGACATCACTCGAACTCGTTCCAACGACGGACATGCTCTATTTGACGCAACTCATGTACAACCATCATGAGTTGACGGGGAAAGACTTCGCCTATTTCATCGGACGTCTGTCGCAACGTCCCGACTTCAAGAAACTCGAATCGTATATGAATAACCTTTCAACTTCTCGCGAACAAGAACTGTTCGAACATCTATGGACGATGAAGCTCGGGAAGATGTCGGTCGGGGAGAAGAAATGGCTCTTCGTGACGCTCTTATCTTCAATCAAACGTTCTCTCTATTTATTTGATGAGCCGACGAGCGGGGTCGACCCGGCGTCACGCATTCAAATCATGCGCCGCCTGCAACGACTCGTCGATGAGGGCAAGACATGTCTCATCTCGACACATCAGTTACATGACTTGGTTCAACTTGATGCCCATGTCATCTTCCTGCATGGTGGACGCGTTTTGTATGAAGGGGACTTCCAAGACTGGCTCGACGAGTCTGGAACGACCGACCCGGACGAAGCGTTCGTTCGGATGGTTGACACGCCGCTTGATGATGTAGCGGTGACACGATGAATGAATCGTTTTGGGAACGATACCGGTTCACATTCTATACAATTGGCATGGTCGTCTGCGGCTTTCTCATCTCCATGTTCTCATGAAGAAACTCAGCCTCTGACGCTCTGTCAGGGGCTGAGTTTCTGTTTACGATGTGCTTGTCGTAACTCTCGATTGGTCACATGCTCCGGGTCCGCTTCACGTAGTTTACGATCCATCGGCACGTACAAGATGAGAAGCGGAATGATGCCAATCAATGCGACACCGAGTAGTTCTTGCATCGAATCGAATACGAACCACGTGAGGAAGGTGAATACACCAAGTGACACAAACATGGCGACGATGATTTGAAATTCTCGACGAACGAGACGTTGGTATTCCTCGTCTTCGTTAAATGTACGTAACAACTTCATCCGTCGCCACGCTTGATAAAGCATCGGCAATTGGGTCACGAGGAAAGAGAAGGCAACCGTCGTCACCGTGACACCGTTTATGACCGAAACAACGAGAAAGAGAAACAGGCCGATGATGCCAAATAGTGTGCTGATCCCTCGTGTGTCGAGATCCTGTTCGACCATTTTGGGGAGACGCTCTTGTTTATTCATCACGCTTCACTTTTTCGTTTTTTCCGTTGCAGCTGGACATGACCGAGTTCAACACCCGTCACGTGTAACGGATCGATTTCTTTTAATTTACGGTCGAAGCGAACACTTAAAATCAACAAGCTCAGGATTCCGATAAAAGCTGCGATGATAAATGTAAGTAATGTAATCCATTCAAGCTCTACACTGGCAATCAGCATGAGAAGAAGGAGCGGCTGAGCAAATTTAGATGCAAACTCGGAACGCACGAGTTGTTGGTAACGTGTGTTCTCATTAAATGAAAGAAGTAACTTTTTGCGATGCCAAGCGTGATACAGGAGCGGAACTTGTCCAACGATAATCATTGGTAACAATAAGAGGATGTCTGTCTTCCAAAAATATAAAAAGAAGAGCAACATGACGCCAATTAAAGGAATCACCATTTGTCTCTTTCGTTTTTCATCATCTTTCAACATCTGTTCTAATCTAACTTCATGGTCTACCATCGAATCCCCCTCGTGTGTGTTCTTTATTTTTCTATACGGAAACTATGCTCGATTAGTTTCATCCTCTACGCTTCTCCCGGTTCATCAATCCCAACAAACTCTCGACCACATGCTCGTCATCAATCTTTAGAATTTTCCAGTCAATCCATGACTCGAGAATAAGACAACTCGCAATCAGCGTCGCACAGCCAAGGCTTAACGTATCAAGCGATATGTACTTCAGTGCATAGAGCGCCATCATCGATATGACACCAATCAAGAGAATAAACTGAATCATGCCTTTTAGATAAATAAAGCGCTGGTACGTGGATGAGTCATTGAACTGTAAAAACAACTTGATTTTATGCCATGTCGCTACCAGAAGCGGCATGAGCATCGCCGCACAAAAGATGAATAGGGACAGGCTCATTCTTGAATCATTGAACATTAACCAAAGCGCTGTCACTACCCCTATGATGATCACTAGTAGCGGACCTTTTTTAGTCCATGCTTTGTCGTACAAGTATTCCATTCGTTCTTCACGTAACATCTAGCACCCCTCCAAAAGTAAAAAACATCCAATTTACCGATATCTATATCTTAACAATCTATAAGCAAACTTTCGAGGTTTTCCCATTAAAAAGGAAAAAGCATCTGACGATTGTCAGATGCTGATTAATTTGAATGCCGGCGAAGGAGTCGGAATAAAAAGATTCCAATCATCGTCAACAACCCTAAGTTTAGAATTGTCCATCCCATGTCCATCACTTGTTGCATATCATTACCCCCTTCTATCCTGTTCTTCTAAATTATACATGTATTTTCAAAAAAAGATTCGGTCAAATTGTTCTTTTTATCCTTTTTTTCCTAATGAGTCAAAAGTTTTGGTTACATCTGGTCAATCAATGGAATAGAAGTCAACGGTTGTGTGCCCGATCTGTCATACTCAACTGAATCGACAGCAGCATGGACAAATTTGTTCAAAACGTGGAACTTTTTTAACGTTTAACTCGCTCGATTCATCGACGCGCGAGTTGGTTTTACCTTTCCACTCAACTGAAATACGAGCACCCCACCAACGATTAACACAATCCCGACGACCGTTTTCCATGTGAACGGGACGGCCGTCAATCCGAACCACCCTAACGTATCCCAGAGGAGCGCGAATAAGATTTGAGACACCATAACGATTGAGATCGCGTAACTCGGCCCGAGGCGCTCAACCCCTTGCGTCACACTCATGACGACCCCGACGCCGAGGATTCCGCTGAACCAGTACCATGTCTCCATCTCCTCTACTCGGAACAAGCCACCACCTTCTTGAAACAACCCAATGAGTAGCGATGCTAAAAATCCAAGACAGAGAACGAGCGTCGTCGTCGCCCATGCTCCGACACGCTTCTTGACGTTGCCGTTAAACGTGTTTTGCACACAGACGAGCATCCCGCCGAAGATGGCAAGCATCATGCCAATCACCATGATTCTCCCCTCCTATTCATAAATGCTCTCCCCGACAATCTCCAACAAACCTTCCCGATCGACGAGCGTGATTACCCGCCGATTTCGTTCAATCAATCCTGCCTCAACGAAACGCCGGAGCGTCCGATTCACATGACGATAACTCGTCCCAATCAAATCAGCGATATCCGTCAATTGGTCGACAGTCGAGCCGAGTGTTTGGTCATTCGGCGTCATCGATAACAGATAACTCGCCAAGCGCACTTCGACAGGGTAAAACAAGTTGAAGCTGAGTGATTGAGATTTTCGTTCAAATTTTCTTGTGATCTCTTCTAATAAATAGTGTAACCACGCAACATCGTGGTGGGCATGTCGAACCAAATCCTCGAAGCGAATGACAAGCATCTCGACTGACGTGACCGCCTCGACCGTATTCAAAAACGGGGTCCGCTGAATATATTCGATGTCCCCGATCAAATCGAGCGGATATTTGAAGGAGAGGACGAGGCGCTTCCCGGTAGCGGAAGTATGGGAAACGCGAATCTTCCCCTTCACTAAGAAACGGAGATGTTCTGCTTCATCACCTTGCGTACAGATGACGTCCCCCGGCTCGTATCGGACGAGCTGCAATTCGTTCTGCGCAGCGACAGGTAAGTCAGTCAATTCAAATTGCTTCACATACGCGTCAACCATGTACGTTTCCCCCTACCATTTTAATAAGATGACCCCCGCGATCATCATAAGCACCCCAAACAACTGCATCCCGTTCAAGTTTCGGCGCACCATTCCAAACCAGCCTCGCCAATCGATGACAAGCGCGAGCGTCAGTTGCGCAATGAGAAACAACGAGATTGTCATCGTGACCCCGAGTTTATGGACGGCCGTCATATTACTGAATAAGATAATCGCCGCAAACGCTCCGCCAGATAAATAGAGCGGCTTCACGTGACGCATCTCGACATACGTGCGGTCGCGTAACGCCAACATGACGAGGAGCGCAACGACGAATCCAGTGAATTGTGTCAACGTCGCCGCTTGCCACGTCCCAATTTGCGAACTGATTCGGGCGTTAGCGACACTTTGCAACGTGAGAAAGAATCCCCCACTCATGGCGAACAGCACTCCTCGCATCGTTCTCCCCCCTTAAGATAAACGAATCAATACAATTCCAATGACCATGACAATCAGACTGATGATTTGCACACCAGTGACCGGGTTCTTCTTCGCTCCAAACCAACCGAAACGGTCAATCAGTAAGCTACCGCATAACAGTCCGACAATGACGATGATGACAGCGATTCCTGTCCCGACAATCGGTACGATGAGGACGTTTCCTCCGATGAAGAGCGCCCCAATGATCCCACCGAGCCAAATCCACCACGGTTGACCTTTCAGTTGACCGAGCGGAACGGGTTGGCGTGAGACGAGTAAAATGAGTAAGAGCGCCAATGTTCCGACAACGAAAGAGACCAATGCCCCTTTCAGAGCCGATTCGAGCACTGTTCCCAAATAGCCGTTAATGGCCGTTTGCGTGGCACTCATCATCCCAGTGAAAATCCCAAACAGTCGCCACAGGTTCAGATTCCCCGTGTCCGTTTCCATGGAGACGACCAGCTTGCCTCTTCGGCGGTTGAGCCAGTCGGATAAAGCGACCGTTCCGATGACTCCGAACAAGACGAGCACGACACCGAACAAACGAAGCGCCGTAATTGGGTGTTCGACAGAATTGAACCAACCGAAATGGTCAATCAACAACCCCATCAAAATCTGTCCAAAAATCGGCATGATGACCGTCTGGACACTCCCGAGTCTTGGGAACAGCAAGATATTTCCCGTTAAGAACAAGACCCCTAACAGTCCGCCAATCCACATCCAACCCGGACCTTCCTGAATCACCGAGCCGTCAAATCCAAATGACTGTCCGGTCAATAAAAGCAATAAGGACAAAAAGATCGTCCCGACAGTAAACGATAAAAAAGATGCAACGAACGGGGAGCCGACCACCTGACGCAAACGTGAGTTGACACTCGTCTGCATCGGCAATAAAATCCCAATCGTCAATCCAATCAAAATAGCTAACATGAATGTCTTCCTCGATTCTTCTAGTAGTTCTGTGTACATTGTCAGCTTACGCTTCCGTACCGAAGAAGAAAAGGACCGATGTCCTCAAACAAAAAACGAACCCTTCTCAGGTGTTCGTTTTGGACTCACGGAAGCGTTGATCGCGCGCTTCACGCAATTCTTTCCCTCGTACATGATGCGAATCGAGTGATTGTAAGTTTCGATTGATGACATAAGGTGCCAGAATCGACATCACACCGATTCCGAACAGCCCGGCAATCGCGACGACGGGAGACAACGAGTCGGCATAATAGGCAGCCAATAAGCTGATGGTCAATACGAAGCAGAGCCACTGGATGCCAAAGTCTGTATACACCAGACATTGGTAACGCGTATCCTCGTTAAAGGTCAGGAGCAGTTTTGTTTTCCGCCACTCGAAACAGAGATACGGAAAGAAACTGATGAAGACGAGGAGTGGAGCGTAGAGTTTGGACTGCGTGGCAATCACGAGCGTCATCACAATTGTCGCGATGGCGATGCCCCACCCCCAACGCCAATGACTGTCATCTTGCTTCAGCAATTGTTCAATTCGCTTTTCTTTCGTCAGCATATGTACTCCTTTCATACGAACGGTAGTGCTTTGTCACCTCATCTCGTGTCGGTTGCTCCGGGTCGGCTTGTCGCAATTGTTGCACGGTCTGATAGTGCGTCCATGCTAACATGACGATGCCTAGACCGAAGATGACCCATGCGACAGGTGCAATCTGGAGACGACTGAAGAGAATCGCTGCTGTGACCGCTCCAATCCAGTAGGAATAGAGGCGATATAAGCGTTTTGTCAGTAGGATGCCTCGACCCACCGTGAAAATCTGTAAGACACGTCCTTCTTTGATCGTCAGCCCTATGAGTAGGACAGCCGTGAGGACCGAACCGATTCCCCATATCCACCATGTATCAAAACCGAGCACAAAACTGTTACAAAAAATGAGGGCTCCCGTGAGCCAAAGGTGAAGGGTTTGTCGTGACTGCCGATATCCTCCGATTACTTGAATCCGTTCTTTCTTTGTCATGAATCTTTACGACCTTTCCTTGAAATATCATCTAACGCATGTTTCAAACGTTCCCGGTTTGACCGAGCCCACTCGCCTGATGTGACGTGGTGCTCATCAAACGCGGACTGTTTTCGATCAATCCAAAGTGGAATCAATATGAGACACGGTCCGCCAATCAGGAGCGTCCAACTCATCCACGGTAAGATATCGATTCCGTTGAAATGCAAACCAATCAAAATCACAAACCATATCAAACTCATCAACATGACAGTAAAATCAATCCGCAACAATCGATGATAGCGTGTCGATTCGTTGAAGGATTGCTGCAGTTTCATCTTGTTCCATTCAAGCCATGTCGTATAGAGAAGTGCGACACCGGGTAAAAGAATGCTATACGGACTCCATGTCGAAAGAAAATAGATGGATACGCCTAGCATGATTACGCTCACGACGATGTTGAGACGAGTATATCGTTTCTCAAACTGTTCAATTCTTTCAAATCGCTCTGCTTTGTCCACGGTATCACCTCAGTCTTTCACGAAGTCGAGTTTGATTTCGCGGCGCATCGGCTGTTCTTCGTCATACTGCGGCATCTGCCGGTCGAGCATTTTCTGTGCGACTTGCAATAAGATGACCCCGCCTAAGAAGACGACGAAAAGCGACCATGCCGGCCAGTTAATCAAGACGATTAATGGGAAAAGAATTGCCAACAAGACGAGGAGTCCCATCTCCGACACATACTGCCAATCGATGATGCGCTTTGCTTGTTCTACAGCGGTCAACTTCCTGACGAAGCGCCGCTCTCGTCCGATGGCGAACAACATACCTGCTAATGTGACCCCTAATGGAATGATATACTTTGACGCACCGTCAGACTGAAGTGCAAGAAAGACGAACATCCCGGTAAGAGCTGCCAGTCCCATTCTCCAAAAGAGCCAACGCTGTTGATAACGATAAATCGTATTAATCCGTTCTTGTTTATTCATCTCATTCATCCTTTCAGAATCGTCGAATCTCGCGACGTGTCGGTTGCTCCGGATCGAGCCAGCGGATTTGTTGATCGAGCTTCTCTTGAGACCATAAGATATAAAGCAATGTCCCACCGATAAGAACCGCTGGAATCCAAGACCATTCCATGATTCGAATGGCTAGCGGATTGACGAGTCCTAGCAATGCGATAAAGAGGAAGTCCAGATGATACTGCAGTATCACAACACGTTTCACCTGTTCTTGCTCCGACAATTGACTGATCGTCTCTGCTTCATGCGAAAAGAAGTAACGAGTCACAAGTAACACTCCGCCGATAATGGCGAACCCAACCCAAATATTCCCGTCCGTTCGTATTAAAAAGTAGACCGCGAGAGCAGCTGGAATTGCTAGAAAAAGTCGTTGCAAAAGTCGCTTTCGATTTGATTGTTTGATTATATGTAGTCGTTCTTGCTTATTCATCTTGATTCACCTCTTATTCCACTATACGAGATGAACATGAGAAAAGTTCCGTTATTTTACATTTTCGTACCAAAGTCATGCTTCTTGACGATATGAATTTCTCGCTGTATAGTTTAGTTAACTTAACTATATGTTGAAGAATGGAAGTAAGAGGTTATTAATATGAATTTATTGAAGAATACTCGGTTCGTATTCACTTGGTTATCCGGAATGACGCTCACGCTAGGGTTTTCGATTTTCTTCTTGAGCGTCTCATGGTTGACGATCGACGTGTTGAAGCAACCGGCACTCCTCGGAATTATCTTGACGGCGGTCTCGTTGCCGCGTGTCATCATGATGGTGTTCGGCGGTGTGTTCGCTGATCGATTCCAAAAGAGTCGCTTGTTATGCTTAACGAATATCGGACAAGGCGTGTTGATGTTAATTGTCGTCTCGCTCCATTTTGCTGATGCGTATTCGGTGACAGCCCTCTTGATCATCTCCGTATTATTTGGTCTTTTAGATGGCATGTCTTACCCGGCACTGTCATCACTTATGCCTTCAATCGTATCAGGTCAACAGTTGCAACGGGCGAACTCCCTTTTCCAAGGGTCGCTCGAGTTGATGTTCGTCATCGGTCCGTTCCTTGCAGGGATCCTACTGACGTGGGGAAGTTTTGGTCTCAGTTTCGGCACGTCGGCTGCATTGATTTTCCTCTCCGCGATTTTGATCATGCCACGTCTGATTCAAGACAACATTCCCGAGGTCGCTCCACTCTCAGCGAAAGATGTACTCCTTGATTTGAAAGAGGGCATTCGTTACGTATCGCAGACACCTGTGTTACGTAGTGGGACGTTCGCCATTGCCATCGTCAACTTGTTCGTCATGGGACCACTCATCATGAGTATCCCGATTCTCGTTGGTTCAGTCGGAGGGACAGCATTTGATTTGAGTATCATCGAAGGCGGGCTCGCTGTCGGGACATTTGTTGCAAGCTTCCTGATTCTATTGTTACGGTCGGTTCATCGTGGACGCTTCGTCTTCCGCGCCCTATTCCTGACACTCGGCGCCTTCTTCCTCTACACGCAAGTCCAATCGATTCCGCTTCTCGCGGTCGCGGCTTCTATGAGCGGGTTTATGATCATGCTCGTCTACTTGCCGACGGTCACCATCATGCAGGAACAAAGCGACTCTGACAAAATCGGCCGTGTCATGAGCATCATGTCGCTCGCCGCCTCAGGCCTTGAACCGATTGCGTTCGCCATCCTATCGGTGCTTGTTGCCTTGTCCGTGCCGATTCAAACGCTCTTATTGGCATTTGGTATAATCGGATTAGTGTGTGGTGTCCTCTTATATCTTCGGAGCGAAACGTTCCGGCGGACACCGTAAAGAAAGGATGAATGACACGTTGAATGAAACACGAAAGCAACAAGTCCTCACGATGTATCGCCAAATCGATGAGCTCGACTTGCTGTTCACGAAATATTTCACGGAACTGAACGAGTTCGAGCTGAGCTATCAACAAGAACAGATGTTGCTTCTCTTCAAACGTCAAGAGACGTGGACGACGACAGAGATTGCGACGAAGATGTCCATCTCCAAAAGTGCTGTCAGTCAAGTGCTCAAAGTGCTCGAGCAACGCGATTTCGTCATGCGGGAAAAGAATCCCGAGAACCTTCGGGAAAGTTTCATCCGGCTCGGTCCGAACGGCCTTGCGTACTCGAAACAAATCGATGCGATTGAAGAGCGCCTCGCTGAAGAGATGTTCTCCGTCCTTGAGGATGACGAGATGAAGATGATCAACCGTTCGCTCGCGTTGATGATTCAGAAATTCAAATAAAAAAGACAAATCGCCGCTAGTCGGACGATTTGTCTTTTTCGTTATACCAACCCTTGTACGATTCGATTCGCCGACCGCAATGCCCCTTCGATATGTCCCCCGAACTGCGCATCCGTCTCCGAACCAATCAAATGGAGACGGTCTCCGAGCTCAATCGGACCGTAAGCCGGGAATGCCGTGAGCGGCAGGAAGTCGTCAGATGTCGCTGTCTCTGATTCTGTCGACCAGTCCATATAATGAAATCGCAAGAAGTCATTCGCTTTCGGACCATAAAGCTTCTCCAGTTGTTCGATGACGCGCGTCTTTACTTGTCCTTCTCCTAACGCTTCCCGTTCTCCCGGTGACAGACGGAAAAATCCGAACAGCGCACCTGGTCCATCTATCAGAGAAGCGTCATGAATCTCTTGAAGTGGACCGACCCAGCTCATCCCAAAGCCAGACAGACCTTCTTCTCGCCAGAACGGTGTCTCGTATACGATGAGCGCTTTCGCCTGAGAAGCCATCCATGTGGGAGTCGTTTTGAGCGCTTTTCGCGTTTGCGCTGACAATGCCGGTTCAATTGCCACTTCCGCAACGAGACGGGGTGGAATCGCAAGGATCACGTCATCCGTGTGATGCACCGAACCATTTTGAAACGTCAGTTGGACTCGGTCCGACTGTCGCTCGATCGAGGTCAGGCGATGCCCAAGCCGAACGATGTCATCGGGCAACTTCGCATGCAGAGCTTCCACCAGACTCGTCATCCCACCGACTAAACGCTTGGATAAGACGATGCTTTCTTCCGGTAACACATGTCGTTCCGGTGCGGTCGTCGTTTGACGTTCGAGCACCATGTGTCCTGTCGTATGTTGAACAAATGACTCGAGTCCGAGTGTATCCACGAGTTTAGAGATGGTCTTCTCCGTATCCGGCCAATACCATGTCGGTCCGAGGTCATAACCGTCCTTCGTCAAGATACGACCACCAATACGATCACGAGCCTCAAAGATGGTGACGTCATATCCCTTTTGATGAAGTTGGATTAAAGCATAAAGCCCGCTGATACCAGCTCCAATGATGGCGATTGATTTCATTGTAAATTCTCCTTTGTCGTCCGTCTCTCCTCGATTATACTGAGTTAGATGGTTTTACATATGCAAGAAAGGACGACATCAATTGAAAAATATGTTCTATTATCTATTCTTCCCTTATATCGTATTGATGCGCATTTTGTACCGTTTTATTCAAACTAAGGGTCGGATGACTGTGGCGATGTGTCTCGTTTCATATCCCATATGGTCTCTATTTTTATTCGACCTCATTCAATGTTCGACCGCAATCGAATTTGTCATCATTACGTACGTATCAAGCGCTTTATATGTCCCTTATTTCTTCTTTGACACAGACGTGAAGCGAAGACGACCGAACGGATATATCCCAATCGAGGAGCGACATCATTAAATCCAATCTATTTCATTCAAATAGTCTAGAAGCTGTTGATTTGTGATTTCATCTTGTCTCAACAGTGCTTCTCCTTGCTCTACTCGCGGATCTTCCGAGAAATAGAGTTTTAGAATCGCCAAGCATGCTTCTACAGTCGATGCAAAACTCTCGTCCTTCACGTTGATCGTCAAATACCAACCTCGGATGACGCGCTTCACGATGGAGCGTTTCTCCAGATGAGACATCTGTCCACGAAGCAATTTCGACTTGGCTGTTTTAATTGAAGAAATCAAGTCCTGGTTCAACGCCTCACTCACACGAACATCCGGCTTCATGCGCGGGAATTGAATCGAGACATCTTCCCCGTCCACACATGTACAAAGATGTCTTAGCCAAAAGCCCCATTCAAAACGATTCGCCGGATCCAGCGCCACATCGAGACGCCCGATGTCATAATCGATTTTAATGACTTCCGGATGTTGCGTTAGCAATCGCTCCGTCTGCTCCACCAATTCTGTCGCATCGACATCCTCATGCACGAGCACCGTCAAATCTAAATCCGATTGCCCAGCAACAGCTGTCCCGCGACCGATGCTTCCATAAAGATATATGCTGTGTAGCTGTTCATCGAATGCTTCTTTCACCAATTCGATTGCTTTAAAAAGGACAGTTTCAAACTCAGGCTGTATATGATGGATGGACGTCTGGTTGATGACATAACCCGCATCGTCCGTACCAAGTCGGGTCGGCCGTTTCATAGATACGTACCGACTCGTTGAAATGTAGTAAACGTCATGATGTATCGAACTCCTTTTTTTAGTTTATGCATGTCGGATTTGAAATGCCACGGTTCCCCCTTTCAAACAGGTTATATTTGGAAGTATAATGAAGACGCAGAAAAGGAGGTATGTGTATATGAACTTCATCATGGTCTTTTTATTCGGACTCATTTTCACGATTTTTCCAATCGCTGTACTAATCATCGGTATTTTGTGGATTCGCAATGTCGTGGCACGTTCTGAGAAACGAGCAGACGAGCAACTCTTCATGGAACGTGAACGTTCGAAGCAGATACAAGTATTAATCGAACGTCTCGACCACATCGAACAACAATTAGATTCGAACACAAAACGCAGCTGACTTCGGTTAGCTGCGTTTCGTCTGATATCGAGCGAGATTTGCGTACGTCACATGTTCAGGGTCGATTTGCTTCATCCGCTGATCAACGTGTCTAGACATCAGGGCCGTGACGAACATGACCAGGAGTGGAACAGTCGATAAGCTAAATGATTCGGTTAGGATGATCGTAGTTGCAATTCCAATCAATATGCAGACGACAACCAGCGCAAGAATGAACTCCGACCAAACTATACGTTGATATTCCATCGCTTCATTGAAACGAAGCAACATTCGGGTACGTCTCCACATATGAACCATCAAAAGAGGTGGAATGAGCAAAAGGATTCCCAAGAGAACTTGAATGAGAAAGAACTCTCCAAACCACCACATCATCCATCCCCCTAACAAAAGAATGAGCGATAACATGACATTAATACGGTTCGTAAGTAGGCGAGCCTTAGTTATTTCTCGTAAACGCTCATCGTGCGACATCGTGTCCCCCTCCTTTTCATTTGATTAAAAATCAATTTGTACTGAAAAAATTTCATCTATTCTCTTTTACTAGCTCGCAATCACTCTCACTGTTAAAAGTCACTCCATCGCTTTCATAAAACGGGTCTGAATGATACTGGTGAAGATAGATTTATCAAAGATGAGGGACGACCGTATTCCATCGATTCGTCGATGAACGTCTCTAATGTGCGCACGTTTTCCGTTACCACTTTGACGAGGTAACTGTACTGCCCGGCTAAGCGATGACATTCGATCACGGACGGCTGTTGACGACAAAATTCACGGAACGCCTCACAACGATGGGTGTCATAAAGAATAAAGGCGGTCACGTGTTTGTCCATCTTTTCAGGATTGATGACAGCCCGATAGCCTGTGATGACTCCACGTTCTTCGAGTCGCTTCACCCGTTCTGTCGCAGCAGGCGTAGACAATCCAATCTGTCGTCCTAATTCGGTCATCGAGATTCGGGCTTGTTGTTGCATCAATTCAAGAATATGGCGATCTATTTCATCCATTTGGCATTCACCTTTCAAAATTAAAGTGAAACGATACATAATCCGTTCTTTCTAAAGTCATTCGCTGAAACTTCCGTAAAACCTCTATGTATCTATATTCCTCCGTTGCATACACTTGAAGTATCCAATTCAAGGGGGAATCAACATGCAAACGACAGTCGTTCCATTACTCATCATCGATGTCCAACAAGCCTTTCATGATCCAAGCTGGGGAAACCGCAACAATCCAAAATGCGAAGAGAATATCGCACGGTTGATTGAAGCGTGGGAACATCATGATCAACCAATCATCTATGTCCAACATGTCACGAACGTTCCGACCTCACTCTTCTATTTCAAAAAAGATGGCCATTTGTTTCAAGACTTCATTCAACCTCGTGAACAAGATGTCATCTTAACGAAACAGGTGAATAGCGCCTTCATCGGAACGGACTTACAGGAACGACTTGAATCACTTGGTGCGACACAAATCGTCATCACCGGATTAATCACGAACCATTGTGTCGAGACGACCGCACGGATGGCAGGAAACTTGGGATTCAATCCGATTGTTGTCTCCGATGCGACAGCGACGTTCGATCGTCAATCGATCAGTGGGGCATGGATTCCCGCAGCGGTCATCCATGACGTGTCGCTCGCTAGTTTGAATGAAGAATTTGCATCAATTCAGACGACAAATGAGGTCATGAAAGATGTGTTATAAAAAGAAGTACAGTCCTGATGGATTGTACTTCTTTTTATTCATAACCTGGCTTTAAAGTATACAGATGTCACTCATATTTTTCGTATTGCTATTATTCATCAGCAGTTTCTATATATCCACTAATCAAAAATGGAATCTTTAAGTTCGCAAGCTTCATCAAGAAATCTGGTTCAAATTCTAACTTCACATCTAAGTGAGAGACCACACCCAAATCAATCCAGATATCATCGGCTCCACAAGAGCGAAGGGTATCAATATGTTCTGCCAGAGTGTCAATCATCCAAAAAAGTCCGATATACGGATTTTCCATTTGCTGAAATTCAAGTGGTGGTTCAAACGACGCATGACCTACCTTAGCGATTTCTTTACGTTTTCCGATATGCTCAATTTCCCCAACTTCCGTTTGCTTATAAAATTGAATACCTGTTTTCTCTGATGCAGCGCAAGGAGAGAAATGAGGCCCCATTAAATGACAAGGAATCATAAATCGATCGGATGGAATGTTGATATAGAACTCCTCATTCATTTTTGCGGACTCGGATATTTAACTGCGTTTTTCACAAGCTTGTCTTCAATCGCTTTTGAAACATCGATGTCAGCAGCATGAGCGAATGTCAACGCGTAAATCAACACGTCAGCAAGCTCCTCTTTCATCTCCATCTTTTTCGTCTCAAGCGCTTCTTCACTCGACACCCATTGGAATACCTCAAGGAGCTCACTCGCCTCAAGTGATAACGATAACGCCAAGTCTTTCGGGTTATGATGGAACGCCCAGTCGCGCTCATCTCGAAATTCAATTACTTTATCCATTAATCGTTGTACTTCGTTCATATACTCCACATCCTCACTTTTCATATTTAATCATGTTCCCCACAGTAAAAACTCCACGTCTTACATACTCTTGAATCAATCGAATGGAAACCTCTTCTGATAACTCCTCTAATTCAAGCACTTGTTTCAATTCTTCATGAAATGAAATCAGCGTTGGTATTTTGTTTTCAAACTAATACGCCTTTTCGAGACGAATCAGAAAAAATGAAACGTCATGTCTCTTTCCGACTGGTAAATCATGCTTTAATAAGACATATTCTAATTCAGTTTTTAACTGATTATGTAGTATTGAATCTTGCTCAATCACTCGAAGTAGAAGGGATTGAAGCATTTCAACTTGAGATTCTAACTCGAACACGCGTGTCTGCATCTCTTCGAATTGCTTATCCATTAAATGAGTCACTTCCCTTCACTAATTCGTCATGTATCTTATTTTACCAAAAGATGTAACTTTCATGTTTAATCATCTTCCTCTTAAGCCCTTCTCTGTAAAATGTTATACTCCAACTAAAAAGGGAGGGATTCGGTGCTTACTTTCCAAAACGTCTCGGTGCGCCAACAAGACACACTTATTCTCGAAAACATTTCATTTTCGATTCAACCAGGTGAGTTAGCAGCTATCCACTGTGGCGTCATTTCCCGAGAAATCATCTTCGGTCTCATCAGTCAGGAGATCTCGACATATACCGGGAACATCGACCACGCTTCAACGATGTCTCTCTTCTCCATCCGGGACGGTTTATACGATCGACTCACCATCGAGGAGTATTTACGCTTCACCAAGCGTCTTTATGATTCATCCGAATCAGTCGAATCGGTGATGCAGCAACTCCAACTCACGACTTATCGCAAGCACCGCCTCCACCGTCTCAATCGTTCCCTTGTCAGACGCACGCAGTACGCCGCGCTGCTTCTCCAAGACCGTGACCTATATGTGTTTGAAGAAGCGGACCAAGACGTGGACCAAGAAACACGACACCTTTTACGCGATACGTTACAGACATTAACGTCGAGACAAAAATCCGTCCTCGTGTTGACGAGCAACATGGAAAGTGCGCTCTTCATGACATCGACCGTTTATCGGATTGATCATCGTCACTTGCGCCTGTTAGATGTGGAACCGGAAGATGCAGGTGATTCGGAAATTTCATCTGAGATTATCCACGTCCGTTTCGAGAAGATTCCGACGAAAGTGAACGAAAAAATCATCTTACTCGACCCTCCTGAAATCGACTTCATCGAAAGTCAGGACGGACAATCGATTTTACATAGTCAATCGGATCAGTTCCCGAGCGTCTTCACGATGAACGAGCTCGAGACGCGTTTGACCCCGTATGGTTTCTTCCGCTGCCATCGGTCATATCTTGTGAACTTACAACGTGTGCGCGAAGTCATCACCTATACGAAAAATAGCTTCAGTCTTATCTTGGATGATTCAGAGAAGACAACGATTCCGTTATCCAAGACAAAAATGGCAGAATTGAAGACGATGATGGGGCTCAAATAGTCTCCATTCACAGTTCTATTCGCTTCATTCAACTCCTGATAAGCGCCATTTATCGCCATTTCAGTGCGGCCTTTCCCCATTCCTTATACGATAGAAGCAAGTAAGACGACATCGACAAGGAGGAACGGGAATGGAACCAATCATTCAAGTGAACGGGTTAAAGAAATTGTTTGGGAACGAGGAAGCGTTACATGATGTGACGTTTACAGTTGGAAAAGGAGAAGTGTTCGGCTTCTTGGGACCGAGTGGTTCTGGAAAGACGACAACGATAAAAATCTTGACGTCACAACTCGCACAGACGGCCGGTGATGCTACTGTCTTCGGCGTGCCGGTCGCTGACCTGAAACAAGAACAGTACCGTAAACGCATCGGCGTGTTGACGGACAATAGTGGTCTGTATACACGACTTTCTATAGAAGAGAACCTGAGCTTATATTGCGACCTCTATGATGAACCGAAGACTCGGATTGATGAAGTATTGAACATGGTCAACCTCAGCGGGGAACGGAAGAAGCGCATCGACAAACTCTCTAGAGGGATGTTGCAACGGGTGACGCTCGCACGCGCCCTTCTTCATGAGCCAGAGCTCCTGTTTCTAGATGAACCGACATCGGCTCTCGACCCCGTCAACTCTCGACATATCTATAAAGGGATTGAACGGTTGAAAGCAAATGGAACGACCATCTTTCTGACGACGCACGATATGCAAGAAGCCGAGGAGCTGTGTGATCGTGTCGCTTTCTTACATCAAGGGTCGATTCAACTGCTCGATGCCCCGAACGTATTGCGCAGGAAATATGCAACGGGATCGATGCGAGTTGAATTGAACAACGGTCAGACGCATGAAGTGACGCAAACCGACGAAGGCGCGGACTGGCTCCATAAACAGATGCGTGCTAAAAATATCGCGTCGATCCATTCCAATGAGCCGACACTCGGCGATATCTTTATCGAAGTGACAGGGAGGAAATTATCATGACTTTTTCAATGAAACGTGCACTCGCCATTTTCCAAAAAGACTACAAGGATTTGTCTCGAAACTTGTTCGTCTCGTCGACCTTGATCATGCCGCTCTTCTTCGCCGTCTTCTATTCGCGAATCGGTGACGGCGGCGTCGATATCACGTACTTCGTCATCAACATCACGTTTAGCCTCGTGGCCATCTTCGTACAATGTGCGTTGATCGCCGAAGAAAAGGAGAAAAACACGCTTCGCGGGCTCATGTTGTCCCCAGCGAGCACGCTCGACATCTTGCTCGGAAAGAGTGCCCTCACGTTCGTGACGACGATGATCCTCATCGTAGCCTCGTCATTTTTGATGGATTACGCTCCAAAAAATCTGGCTGTGATTGCCCTCGCGCTCATCGTCTCGACATTCTTTTATATCGGAATCGGAACGATGTTCGGCTTGATGACGAAGACGGTCATGGAAGCTTCATTGATTGTCATGTTGCCGTTCTTTTTCTTCTCGTTCTCACCGATGTTGTTACCACTACAAGACCGTTTCGCCATCATCGGAGTGCTTGAGTATTTACCGAACGTGCTCTTGATTGATGTAGCTCATCAAGTGGACGACGGTGCGAACTTCGGTGCCGTCGGGCTAGAGCTCGGTTTGCTTACGGCGTGGGCGCTTGCTGCATTCGTCGGTAGTGTCGTGATGTATAACCGGAAACAGACGGACTGAAAAAAGAATCGCCTGAGAAAGGGCGATTCTTTTCGTATATACTCATTTATGTTCCGCTGGTGTCCAACGCTCCTGTTCACTCGACGCAGGATAATCAATTCCGTCCGGATAGGCAATCAGCTCGATGAGCGACCCCCACGGTGCCTTCCCGTATACACCTTGGTTATCCCCATTGTCTTCGACGCCGGCTAACGGGTGTGGTTTTGATAACAACTGTCCACCCGCACGTTCAAAGCGCTGAGCCGCCTCTTGCATATCATTCACATAGATTGCGAAATGATGTAAACCGTACGATGGGATCCCTGTCGGTCCGGTTTCATTTACTTGTGCGACTTGAAACAACTCGATAGACGGTCTCGATTAGAATTAATTATAGAAAAAAACATAATAACGATGAAGAATATAACAAAGCTTATAAAAGAATTAACAGAAGAATAAACCTGGTGTTTTATTATTTTTTACAGTATGATTTGAAATAAACTTGGGAAGATTTCTTACTATAAAAACTTACAAAGAAGAAAAAGAATTGAATAAGATGTTAAATCGGATTAATGAGCCAGACAGAGTTTTAAGAACAATAAAAAATGAGGGAGAACCTTATGAGCATTTATTAAAACAGGATGAAGTAATTGTTGATGTGGGGAAAAAAAGATATGAAGTTTTGGGGAGAAAAACCCTTAAAGCTTTTGATTGATAATAAATTAAATATTAAATTTGCAATGCTTCTTTCATTGGCTATAAGGGTTTACAATAAATAAATTCAATCCGAAATCGCTTGGTTAAGTAGAGAGGTTTCGGATTGTCTTAAAGGATTTAGATTTAGATTTATACATATCTTATATCCCAACCTGCCTCCACTAACTCTTCCTCATGCCCTAGTACTGTCTCATTTGTTACTGCTACACACAGTAAATGTGATGGACGAGTCATTCCTACATAGGTCATTTTTAAATTCTGCAATGTTCTTACAGCTCTAGTGACAGAGTGTTTTCCTTTCAAATACTCTATAATCCTTTTAACATCGTAATCGTGATAATATGTCTCTAGATAAAGGGTAGCTGTGTGAGTTTCTCCTTTAACAGAGTGAATAGTTGAGACATTAATGTCAAAAGTGATTGAGTTTTCGTTAAATTTATATACATTGATTTTATTCTCATGTGATTCATATATATCTTCGATTTGATTTTCAAAAAATGAATCCAGACGACCTGTATCTTCCCAATTAAATAATTCTTTTAAGTCAAAAATTATAAACTCTTTAACTTCTAAAAATACATTTTCATCATTTTGTATTTTCAAACACCATTTCGATAACATTAGTAATAATTTGTTGTATACCGATATGTCACTTATTCGGAGATGATCTAAAAAAGAAGTTTCAGTGAAGAACCTATCTTCGTTCATTTGTTCCATTTGTCTAAGCGCTTTTAAAATTCCTCTTATAATTCTTTCTTTATATAACCTACTGCCGTATTTATCCACTTCTCCAACTGATGCTTTTAACAAATAATTATTTAAGTAGTTAAAATCAACTTTCTGCTTCACTTCTTTTATATAATCATTCCAATAGTTACTAATTCCAATTTCTTTCTCGTGCTCAGAAACCCATCCTATAGCTTTAAATATTTTTTTATCAGAAAGATGCAAATTATTGTCTACAATTACTTTTGAAAAGTAAGGGAGAACTTTATCAATGCGATCTGGTTTAAACACTAAAATACATGGCTTTATGTCCTCTATTTCAGGATTACCAATTAGTTGTTGAGGCTGAACGCAAATATTTTGCACAGCCTTTGCCACAGCAGTTGAAAAGCGTTTACTATCAGTTATTTCCCTGCATCTGTCCTGACTTATTTCCCAAGTTCCTGTAGCATTACGCTGATCGTATATTGATTGATTAGGGTCTCCAATTCGTTGGATAACAACCGATTCATCAAATAGATAATCTAGTATAGTTTGTTGATGATCCATAGTATCTTGCATTTCATCAATAAAAACATAGGGAAAACGTATAGAAAATATTTTTTTTAAATCTGGATTTTCTTTAATATAATTGATGGCTAAAAAATATGCGTCATCATAGCTAAGTATCCCATCCATCATTACACTGTCTTTTAGTTCTTTTAATGCTTTGTAACTCTCGCTTTGTTGACTTTTATAGATTTGAGTTCCATATAAATCTTTTTTTAAGGTACCATCACTTAAATCAAATCTAATAGTCTTTATGTTAATACTTCTTTTTTCTATTCCATATCGTAATCTTCGAGGAATAATCTGGTAATATTTTTTCATAATTCTTTCTTCATATATTTGATTATCTATTCTAATTGGCTTTTTGCCGTAGAAATGTATATACGCAGGTATGGCTAAAAATTTATTTACAAATAACTGGATGGTGCTACAATTATTTGGATATTCAAAAAGACTTTGTCCATAAACATTTAATTTATCTTTTATCTCGTTAATTGCAACATTTGTATGAGTTAAAATACAAATCCCTTTATTATCATCTAATGGGAGCATAGTAGTCAGAATTGCTAGTTTGGCTAAAAGTGTAGTTGTCTTTCCACTCCCAGGACTGGCTTTTATGTCTATACTATTTAAAGACTTAATAATTTCTCTACGTTCATTATTAAAACTCTCTCCTGGGGGCAACAATATTTTTTCAGCATACAAAATATCATCTTCAGTTATATTAAGCATTTTCATACAGCTCCTTTGGAAGCATAATTAATAGCCTGAATAATGTACTGCAATTTGCTGTCCCCTAAAATTCTCCTTTTAATTTCTTCTTTATCTTCTTGCATCTTTTGTTCTAAGATGTTTGCTAAACATTGAGCTGTTATTGCTTTAGATATCTTTTTTTCAAGCATTAAATGATAATAAATATAGAAAGCTTTTTCTTCATCAGAAGCGTTTTGTTCTTTCCAAATTTCATTTAACCTGATTATTTCTTTATCAATTGATTCTTCTTTGGCTTTTGTCAAGCCAATGACATCACTATTTCCAATTTTTTCAGCTTGCAATATCGCCAATAATAATTCATCACGTAATGAACCAAGTGCTATATCATACTCCAGGGTCCAGTCTGGTGATATAAATAATTTAACAAATTGACCGTCAATTTTTGCTTTTCTTTCACTTCTCCTTACATTAATAGATTTTTCTGAATCCAAATGCGTTTGAGTTTTAGCCTCAGGATCTACAGATGAATATATATCAGGCTTTATATCGTTGTCAGTAATTGCAGAAACGGTTATATTTAACATACCCTTATTTGGTTCTTTCCTTTTGAAAATATTAGAATAACGCAGGAAAGCTGTATTTCCAACATTAACAATAGTCACCCCAAACAATGACAATGGTTTATCTATAATAAGAGCAATAATTGGAAGTAATAAATTCTCCGAATCACCTTCTACGAGTATGACTCCTTGTGCAAAAAACAAATTTGCTTTTGTTGAATCCAAAAAACGCTCTAAAAAAAGATAGTCCCCTTTATTTAATTGTGTATTCTCATCCCCCATAGGAAAAGCACTTCCATCCTTACAAATAATAAGGTTTTTCAACTTCACTTTAGATGCAAGATCTGTGCTATGGGTTGTCATAATTAATTGAATTTGTGAATCACTTACTTCCTTATGAAGAAATTCAACTAGTCTAATTTGTGCCTGAACATGCAAATGAGCTTCAATTTCTTCAACAATAGCTAAGCGTAAACCTTGGTATTGATTTCGTTTCAATAAGAGTAATTCAGTTGCTATAAAAAGCAAATTCTGAGACCCTAATCCTGATTTACTTTCGGTTATGTCTAAGTTAAGTCTTTCAAGAATATTTTTTAATCTCAATTTAGTAATTGTGAAATCTGAAATTTGATTATTCCTAAATCCACTAAATTCTTTTAAGTATGTATTGATTTGTTCTAATAACTCTTTACCCTCTTGGTCTTCAATCTCATTATCATCAGTATCCAAACCCTTAAAGTACTTTGTGATTTTTTCATTGGCCTCTTTTATAATTGTGTAAAGATAATGGTTTTCATCTTTTCCTTTAAATGCATCATGACTATCTAATATTTGTGAAAGTCTAGAATTTTTACCCGGCGACATTTCTTTTTCGGCGTCTCTTAATGGTTTAAGGTAGGTTGTTCTCAAAAGGTTCTTTGCCTCTCCACTTAATTGTTTACCCTCATTGTCAGCCCCAGCTTTAATATCGTAATATATATTGTTCCCATTTCTTTGAGCTGTGAAAGATAATTTTAAAAAGTATTCATAAGTACCTTGAGAATTCTTCTCCATACCTAACCACTCTAAAAAATTCTTAGCTTCAAGATCACTAAACCCTTTAAAATTGCACTCTATTCTTAATTTTGTTGCTCTATTTTCTTCGGATTCACCAAATGGCAAATAAAAATCTTCTAACTCAAGCCTCATATATTCATAGCTTTGCGTGTGCAAAGTATACTTTATAGCATCTACAATCGTTGTCTTTCCCGAATTATTTTCGCCTACTAAAAGATTCAATTCTGGAGTGAAGTTGAGTGTCAATCCAGGCTTTCCATCTTGTTTTATACCAAATTTTCTAAAATTCCAAATCCTTAACTCTGATAAATACATCCCAGCGTTGCCCCTTTCACTCTTTAAAACATTTCATCTACTCAAAAGATATATAAACAATAAAAAAGAAGATCAGAAGTGTTTTCAAATAATCTTCTAGTCTTCCTTCATGTAATTCCAATATCATATCAAACGCCCAGAGTCTCTATTATTTCTTTTCTTATATAATCTAATGAGTCAAAGCTTTTCATGTCTGTTTTATATACAGCTCTGACATATTCGATAATTATTCCAGTAAGGTTAAATAGTTCTCTTTTGACTTGATTCTGATTTTCATATAATTCAAATATATTTTTACCATTATGAACAATTTCAGTTCTTTTATGTTTTGAGAGATTAACCATCTCGCTAGATAACCTATGATATTCTTTTTTTGACTCTACTATAAAGGGGATAATTTTAGATTTAACTTTTTGAAATTGCAGCATTTCATCTTTATCTGCAAGCATCTCGAGTGTAGTCATTAAATATATAAATGCTGTATTCAAATTATGCATATACATTGCTTCATTTATCCTTGTTAGCGCTGCTCTACAATTTAAAAATACTTCATCTTCCCTATCACTGAAAATTAATTTATAATCTAATGAATTCAGATCATACGAACTAGGTTCCCTAGACGGCATCATACCTATTCCTTTTCTCAACATGATAGTTACTTCTCCTGAAATCATTTCATAATGATTTGTTTTTGTATTTACTTTGAAAACATTTTTGTAACCATCATTTAGCATTCCAGCTAAACCAGGAAGAGTATCAAAATTCCCTATTTGACACTCTTTTAACCTAAAATAATCCATAGACCTATCAATCTTTTCACAGATTTCATTGACATATAAAAATGCTTCTTCAAAATTTACATATTCTTTTACAGGAAATGTGGTTATTGCGAGCGTATAGTTTATCCACTCTTGATTTGAATTAGAATCTAATATTTCTAAGCAATTTTTTATCATTTCAAATTCACTTTCAACAATTGAATCTGTATATGTATATCCCCCTTCCAATATAGAGTTCAATGGAGGAGTATAATATACATCACCAATTTTAAAAGCGGACTCAATAACAAAGTTAGAAATTGGAACTATAAATTTTTCAGATTCCATTTAATTAACCTCTTATCTCTTTAGTTTTTATTCTTTTATAATTTTGTATTAGCCGCTATTAATTCAGCCTGCTCATCAACAATTTCCACAGCCAACTTCTGCAAATCAGGTGGATAACCATATTTCTTCAAAAGCCTTCTAACCGTAATCCCCATCTTTGCTCTGGACGATTCTCTCAAACTTCAGTCAATGCTCATATTCTCTTTAATTGCCTTCGTAAGTTCATGAGCAATTACTTTAAGGATATCATCTAAGACTTGTTCAGCTGTCTCATGTGATGCAAGCGCACCATAAAAAGCTACCTCTTCTTGAACAAGCTCTAATACTTCTCCTGCTTTATAAGATTCATTCATCTCTTTTGCAAGTTCAATTAGCTCTTAAATAATTTCTGAAGTTTCAATTGCTCGTTTATTGTATTTGTTAATAGCATTCTGCAGAATGTCTGTGAATTTTTGTGTTTTCGCTAAATTTGTACGTTAAACATTTTTAACTTTTCCTTGAAATAACCGGTTTAGTAATTCAACTGCTAAGTTTTTTTGAGGCAGAGCACGTCCCTCGTCTAAAAATTCATCGGATAGAATAGAGATGTCTGGGTTTTGTATGCATAGTGAACTATAAATATCAATTACTTCATCAGATATTACAGATTTAGAAATGAGTCAATTTAATTGAGCATCAATTTGTTCTGGAGTTTTCCTTTTACCTTGAATAGGAATCAATTTTACTAGTCCAGCTTTTACTGCCTTTCAGAAGAACCCGATCTCTGCGTTAAATTCTTGTGCTTCTAGTTCCGTAGCACAAAGTACAAAAGCTTTTGCCAGTTCAGTTATCACCTGCATAATTCTTTAGATACCTACCCATTAAATATTTTCTGCTAAATATTCATCCCTATCTTCAGGATCAGCCCATTCATCCTCTGTTAATTCAAAATACTTTTCTTAAAAAGAATCAGAAACATACTTCAAGAATAGAGGTCCTAAAAACAACGTTCTTATCTTCCTAAAACCATAATTTTTCTTCAAAACCAATACTTCCTGTAGACATATCACAAGCCTCTTCCCATGATGTAATTTAAATAGTCTTATAATACCTAATTCTACCAATATAAAAAGGGCTACGCAAGAAAGTTTCGCTTATCATGTAACCTTGATTAATACAATTATAGTAAATTTTTTCAATATTCTCAATAATTGTTGTGTAATGCGCTTTAAAAGTGGACTATCCTATTTATCTCCTCACTAGCACAAATTTTTATCCATTTACAAAAAGAATATCACTTTGAAATGGACCAAAAAAGTTAGACACTACATAATTTTGTTAGGAGACATTTAGAACCCTCGTCCGGTATTCTGAACTGCTCCCCGTCAAGTAGACAGTGCAAATAATGAAAACCGGCCTAGGCGGCTTGAGCCCTTTATTCGACAGGGCTCAAGCCGTTTAGGCGTTTCTGGAGACGGTCATGGTTGTAGAACGATATGTAGGGTCTCGATGGCCGATGTGAGTTCGCTATATGCCTGAAACTCACGCAGGTAGTACATCTCGACTTTCAGGGTACCCCAAAAGCTCTCGATCGGGGCGTTGTCGATGCAACGTCCGACCCGGGACATGCTGTGGGTCAGCCCCGCATCTTCTCTTCTACCATGCGTTTGAACCCTCTCGATGTGTATTGATATCCTCGGTCGCTATGGATCATCGGACCCGCTCCTGTACGGAGCCCCGCGATCGCTGGCATCATCGTCTGGAAGACGAGCGCGTTGTTGTTAGATTTCCCGATGCGATAGGCGACGATCGAGCCGTCATAGAGGTCGATGATCGCGCTCAGATACGCCTTCTTCCCGGTGCCATATTTGAACTCGGTGACGTCGGTGCACCATTTCTCGTCCGGTCGGGACGCACTGAATTCCCGGTTTATCAGATTCTCGGCCACATGCTGCGGGGACGACTTTTTGTACCGTTTGCGCTTCTGGCGGATGACCGAACGAATCTCATGGATGCGCATGAGACGATAGATGTGCTTCTCGTTGTATGCCGGCAGGCCATGCTGGCGTCGTCTGCGATTGACCGTCATGGTGATTCGTCGATAGCCGTAGGTCCCGTTCACTTGGTCGTAGAGGAGGCGGATGTCCTCAAGTAGGCTTAGGTTCTCCTCCTCGCATACCGAGACGGTACGCTTCAACCATTTATAATAGGCGGCCCGTGAGACCTGCGCGATCTCACACAGGAGCACGACCGGGAACGTATCGGTTGTCGACATTTCCTCGATCGCCATGTAACGCAATTGTAGCCGGATCTGGCTGATCAACCTCTCCTCTCGATCTCCTCTAACTTTTTTAGGAACAGGTTCTCGGCCCGCAGGCGCTCGTTCTCCCGCTCGATCTGTTGGATGCGACTTTCGAGCTTCTCCTCGTTGGTTAGTTCCTCTTCTTGCTTCGTCCGTCCACGCCGGTCCGCGAGCTTCTGTTCCTTGGTGTACAGTTTCCATGTCTTCGATTCCTTCCACGCATCGATCCCGCCGGTATCGAATTTCACTTTCCACACCCGGAGGGCATCCTTAGAGACGTCATGGGTCTCCATGATCTCCTTCCATGTGTATGTTTCTGCTTCTATCATGCGCAGCGCACTCAGTTATTGTTCGATCGAATGCCGACTTCTCGCCATAAAAAAAACACTCCCCAATAGAATAAACAGATTTGTTATTTCATCTGTCTACCTATCGGGGAGCATATCATTCAACCAGGATCAGGTTTTTCAGTCGTTTCTTGATGCGGCGATGATTACATCATACCGCCCATTCCGCCCATGTCAGGCATTGCAGGACCATCTTTTTCTGGCTTGTCTGCGATGACGGCCTCTGTTGTGAGGAACATCGCTGAGACAGATGCTGCGTTTTGGAGTGCTGAACGCGTCACTTTCGCTGGGTCGACAATCCCGTGTGCGATCATGTCGACGTATTCGCCCGTTGCCGCGTTGTAGCCGACACCGACTGACTCGTTCTTGAGTTTCTCGACGATGACCGAACCTTCTTCACCCGCGTTTTCCGCGATTTGACGGACCGGTGCTTCGAGTGCACGAAGGACGAGTTTGACACCAGTTGCTTCATCCGCTGTCACTTCTGCAAGCAACGCACGAACGGCTGGGATGACGTTGATGAGTGATGTACCACCACCCGCCACGATTCCTTCTTCAACGGCCGCACGTGTCGCGTTGAGTGCGTCTTCGATGCGGAGTTTACGCTCTTTAAGCTCAGTCTCCGTCGCTGCACCGACTTTGACGACGGCTACGCCACCTGCGAGTTTCGCGAGACGCTCTTGGAGTTTTTCACGGTCGAAGTCAGACGTTGTCTCTTCGATTTGGTTACGGATCGTTTGAACGCGTGCTTTGATCGTTTCTTCGTTCCCTGCACCTTCGACGACAGTCGTTGTGTCTTTTGTGACGACGACTTTCGATGCGCGACCGAGCATGTCGAGTGATGCCGATTTGAGGTCGAGACCGAGGTCTTCTGTGATGACTTGACCACCTGTAAGTGTCGCGAGGTCTTCGAGCATCGCTTTACGACGGTCACCAAATCCTGGTGCTTTGACGGCTACCGCATTGAACGTACCACGGAGTTTGTTCAAGACGAGTGTTGCGAGGGCATCGCCTTCGATGTCTTCTGCGACGATCAAGATCGGCTTCCCTTGTTGCACGACTTGCTCGAGCACTGGGATGATTTCTTGAATGTTTGAGATCTTCTTGTCTGTGATCAAGATGTAAGGGTTGTCGAGTGACGCTTCCATCTTGTCAGAGTCTGAGATCATGTATGGTGACAAGTATCCACGGTCGAACTGCATTCCTTCAACGACGTCGAGTTCTGTCGTGAAACCGCGTGATTCTTCGATTGTGATGACACCATCGTTCCCGACGCGCTCCATCGCTTCTGCGATCAATTCGCCGACTTCTTCGTCCGCTGCCGAGATGGCCGCGACTTGTGCGATCGCTTCTTTTGACTCGATTGGTTTCGAGATGGCTTTCAACTCTTCAAGCGCACGTGTGACCGCTTTGTCGATTCCTTTACGAAGGATCATCGGGTTCGCGCCCGCTGTGACGTTCTTGAGTCCTTCACGAATCATCGCTTGTGCGAGGACTGTCGCTGTTGTCGTACCGTCCCCTGCGACTTCGTTCGTCTTCGACGCAACTTCAGCAACGAGTTTCGCGCCCATATTTTCGAAGCGGTCTTCGAGTTCGATTTCTTTCGCGATTGTCACGCCATCGTTTGTGATGAGTGGTGAACCGAATTTTTTCTCAAGGACGACGTTACGTCCTTTTGGTCCAATTGTTACTTTGACTGCGTCAGCGAGTGCGTCGACGCCGCGAAGCATCGCGTGACGTGCATCTTCTGAGAATTTGATATCTTTTGCCATCGTTCATTTCCCCCTAATAAAGTTTTTGAATAATGGTGCTTAGCCTACGATTGCGAGAATATCGCTCTCGCGAACGATTAAGTACTCTTTTCCATCATGCTTCACTTCGGTACCTGCGTACTTCGAGTAGATGACCAAATCATTTTCTTTCACGTCGAGATCGATGCGCTTGCCTTCGTCCGTCACGCGGCCTGTACCGACTGCGACGACTTTCCCTTGTTGCGGCTTTTCTTTCGCCGTATCAGGAAGCACGATGCCCCCGATCGTCTTTTCTTCTTTCTCCACGACTTCGATGATGACACGATCGCCTAGTGGTTTCAACATGGAAAAAACCTCCTCCGAATATGAATGATGTAATGTGTATCGTAAGGTTTTAGCACTCAGTTAAAAGGAGTGCTAACATTGATAAGTGTAGTATGAGCCGATTAAAAAATCAAGTGGGGAACATTAAAAAATGCTCTTACTCGCGGTCAAGAGAACTTATTTGTTACAATGAGAGAAAGGTAGGTTCACTCTTATATTAAGGACGTGTTGAATTGGCTACACTAAACTCAAACCAATCGATAAATACCCGTTTTTCGATGGCGCCTAACATTCGTCTCCGGCACCTCACCCCGATTTTACTATATGCGTTCGTCCAGCTATTCCCGCTCGTCCTCAGTGAAGTACGACCGGAATGGCTAACAGAAACGTTCGTCGGGCTCTGGCTCGCCATCGGATTCGGTGTGACGATTGTTCTGTCAATCTTGCTCATCTGGCCAGACTTGAAACAATACAAAGCGCAAGGCATCCAGTCGAACTTGAACGACACGGTCAAATGGATCGGGCTCGGGATTTTGATGCAATACGGGCTCGTCATCGTGGCGAACTTGATTGAGACGGCCATCTCGGGCGAACTTGTCGAATCGATGAACACACAAAACATCGCTGATATGGTGGAAGTTATTCCACTCATGATTTTGCCGGTCGTCTTGCTCGGACCAATCATCGAAGAGATTCTTTTCCGTCATATTTTGTTCGGGAACTTGAACGCGCGCTTCGGTTTCTGGATTGCCTTTGGTGTCAGTTCGATTTTATTCGCACTCATCCACCAAGATAATCGATTCCTCGTCTATATCGCGATGAGTTTCGCGTTCTCTTACGCGTATGCGAAGACAAGACGATTGATCGTTCCGATCGCCATCCACGCGTTTAACAACGCGCTCGTGATGCTCGTACTATTTTTAATGTAGAAATGAGGTGGCAGTTATGCCGCGACAATTAAAAGTGATGATGCTCTTCAGTCTATCGTTCGGTGTGTTGTTCACCGTCCTCGCGTACTTCTCGGTACAAGAGTACGGTTTCAGCTTCTGGACGTACTTCATCATCGCCGTCGCCGCTTACGACTTTTTCAAAGTATATCAAATCTTGGCACTCGCCCGAAAAGTCAAAAAAGAAGGCACGGACAAATCCGCATAATGAAACCCCGAGTCTTACGAGCTCGGGGTTTTCTTTATATGGATGACGTTCGTCAAATCAATCTTTTCATGGAGTACGGCACTGCGAATCAACATACCACGACGCATCATGATGACACCAAACACGACGTACATCGTATCAAGCAACGGAACTGACGTCTCGTCAAAGAACCAGACGACGACAAAAAAGCTGAAAATTGAAAGAAAGCCAATCGATGAGACGAGTTTCGAATCGACATTCTGTATCAGTGACTTCACCTTCTCTCCATCGAACTGTTCGAGTTGCTCCTGGTAAAGTACATGGAAGACAACACCGAATCCCGCCACTGTTATCATCACCCATTCTCCGTTCCACCATCCAATCAGAAATACGATTGGATTGAAGAAAAGAAATGCCAACAATAGTTTTTTCCTCATCGAACCCCTCCTTATGATGGAATCCATAGTTTCGCAAAATCAAAATAACCGAACAAGTCGACACAGACGTCCTTCAGCTCGACCGGGAACGGGATCGTCCGCTCCTCGTTATAGAGCGGGATGAAATACGACTTTTCTTTCAACTCGCGTTCAATCTCCCGGTGCAGCGGCAACCAGTCTTCAAACGGCAGGTCATCATATTGCCTGACCCGCTCCGCCATCCCCTCGATATAAGGGAACACTTTATGCGGGGGCGAGTACTCGTTCGTCATGAACTGTTCAAACCCGAGCGTGATGTTCCGCTCGAACACTTCCCCGTGAACGACCAAATCGACGTATTCATAATACGTCTTGTCATGGATTGAATCTTTGAAGCTGATGGGCACGAACTCATAAGCGATGCCGTGACGCGTTAACATTTCGGCAATCCAGTCGGTCGTATCATTCGTAAAGTCCGTCTGTTTGATTCGAATCGGTCGGTCGAATGTGACGGGTGTTCCTTTTGGAATGCGATACGTTTCGCTCATCGAACCGAGAAACCCTCGGTCGTTCGGCGTTCTCCGTTCATTCAACGTCCCAATCTCCGGTCGAATCTCCGCAATCAAGCGATGCATATAATGCCGCGCCTCTTCATTCGCGAACACACTATTCGGATGACTGTTCAAGATGACAAGCCCGAACCCAGACGGTGTCGAGATGTGTCCAGTTTCTTTGGAATCCCTTGATGAGATCCGATACGTCGGATCGTATCCGTCCGGCACTTTGATGAACTCGACCCGGTCCAGGAGTGCCCGCACCCCGAAATAATTCTCGAAGGCGAGGAGGACCGTCTTCTCCTTGTCATGGCGATCCAATTGAAACGGCCCAGTCCCGACACTTCCTTTGGCGATACTCGTATGGATCATCGACAGTTTCGGGATGTACGAATTCCGTCGCCGGTCGAGCGTGACGTCGACGCGATACGTGCCGTTCGATGCGATATGCCGGACGTGCCGATACATATAGCGATACGCATCTGACTGAACGAGCATGCGCAGACTCTTCGTCACATCTTTACTCGTCATGAGCGACCCGTCATGGAAACGGACCCCTTTCCGAAGAAACAAGACGAGCGTACTCCCCTGCCATTCATAGTGATGCGCAAGTTCCCCCGTGACCTCCCCGGACGCGTCAATCATGAACAGACGATTGAAGACGTTCTGGACGAGGTGGGCACTGTGGATGTCAGCCGCCTCGAGCGGATGTGTCGTCAAAAAGTGACGGCGTCGCGGGATGATGAGTGCATCGCTCGACGTTTGGACGTAACCGAACTTCTTCTCGAGCTGGCGCATGAACCGTCCTGCCTGCGCAGGCGACCAGTCCCACTCCAGTTGATTCGTCACTGCCTCGACCGACTCTTTCTCCATGCGGTCAAGCAACTGTTTTGCCAAATCACGCTCGACGTGTCGTAGCCATTCGAGACGCGTCAAATTTCCCCGTCCGCGTCCACTCGTATACGTGAGCCACCCTTCTTCTTGCCACCGTGCCAAATGACGCTTCGTCTGTTTCGGGCTTAAATGAATGGCTTCCGCCATATCGGAAATCGTGTACGCCCCATCCCGACACTCTTTCCACAATCGAAATAAATATGCATCCACGTCACATCCCCCCTTAAAAGTGGACATCATTTCCCCATGTCGTCCATTTTTCAAATCTGTTGTCTTGTTTATCATACAGGTACAGAATGGAAGGTGACAAGATGAAATGGAAAGATATACCTAAACCAATAAAAGTTCGACTCGTGACATCATTTTTTAACCGTTCGGTCTCATTCGCCATCATGCCGTTCATGGCACTTCTCTTTGTCAAAGCGTTCAACGAATGGATAGCGGGAGTCTTCTTGATCTCGCTCGTCTGTCTCGGATACGTGATCGGGTTAATCGGGGGATACCTCGCCGATAAGTTTTCAAGAAAGCGACTTCTCGTGTTGACGGCCAGCCTCACGGCATCGATGTTTCTCGTCATGACGCTCAGTCTTCAGTTCGACCAGATGATCGTCTTTATGATCGCCTATACGATTTTCACGGTCACGAATAACCTCGGGCGGCCTGCGATGAGTGCCATCATCATCGACGCGACAACACCTGAGAACCGAAAAGCCGTTTATGCGCTCGATTACTGGTTGATCAACCTCTCAATCACGATCGGGACGGCACTCGGGGGCTGGCTCTATGTCAGCAACCAACTGTTACTGTTTTGGATTTTGACGTTCACGTCGAGCATGTTGCCGATCGCGTACGCCATCTTCCTCGAAGACACGAAACGGACGTGGACGTCCCAAAAGCTCCGCCTCGTCTTCGTCGACGTGTTCCAAAGCTATCAAATCGCCTGGCGTGACCGTCCGTTCGTCAAAGTCGTCTTCGGCTCGATGTGTATCCTCGCTGCCGAGTTCTCGATGGGTAGTTATGTCGCGGTCCGGCTCGCCGATTCATTCGAACCGCTCTCGATTGAATCATGGACAATCAATGGGGTGCGGATGATGAGTCTCATTCAAATCGAGAACACGCTCATCGTCGTCGCGTTGACGTTCTTCATTCAACGTCTCGCCTCCCGTTTCTCAAACAAGCATACGCTACTCGGCGGACTCGCGTTGTACACGATCGGATACGCCGTCATCACGAGTGCGAACTCGATGATGCTCCTCCTCGGTTTCATGCTCATCGCAACGTTCGGCGAATTGTTGTACTCGCCCGTATTGAATACGGAGAAGGCGAACATGATGCCAGAAGACCGACGTGGTGCGTACTCGGCGTTTGCCGGAACGTCGTTCGCCGGTGCCGACTTCTTATCACGCTCGACGATTTTAATCGGGTCGCTCCTCACCCCGTTCATGATGAGCGTCTACATCGGACTGTTGGTCAGCTTCGGTTGCTTCCTCGTCTATAGCGGAATTTATGTAAAAGAAAAGCTCGTTTTACGACGAGCGGCTTCCTAAATCAAACCCATCCTTTCTCAGCGAAGGGATGGGTTTTAGTCGAGCTGTTGTTGGTGCATCGCATAGATCAAGGTCAACGCCCGGATGCAGAAGATTGTCGAGAAGCCATAAATGCTCAGTTCGAGCAACGAAACAGAAGGATATTGTAGGCCAAGGGAGACCACATAGCCTACCAAACAAAGCAAGACGACGAATGTGATCGTCCACTCATCCGACTTCCGCTTCATCTTCTCGGCTAACCCCTTCTCTTCTTTTTCTACACGCTCCCGTTGCCAAAAGTAAAAGAAAACTGCATACATCGCAAACGAGATTCTCGGAACGTCGCCTAAGAGTAAATCAAAAATGATGAGACTTAAAAATAAGTATGTCCCTAATTGATAACCGCTCTTCATTTGAAGTCGCGAACGCAGTGGTCTGTTCGTCATAATCCAATCACAGCTACGGTCAACCCACCGTAGACGAACCCGAGCACGATGGCACTGATGGCCATGCGCTTATATTGTGGATATTGATAAAGGGCAATCGCTCCACCAACGACGTGAACGAAGGCGACGATGAACGTCAAAATCGGAAAAAGCATAAAGAACCTCTTTTCTTTTTAGGAAATCATGGAAACAAATCCATTTTCCGATATACTTGAGTGCGAACTCATTATAACAATTATGGATAAGGAGTTGGAGTCCTATGTATGATTCGCGTATGGATTTGACGACAGAAGAAATGTTACTCGTGAACAGCGAAGTCGAAAAACGAAAACGTAGCTTGCTCGTCGCCTACTTGCTTTGGTTTTTCCTCGGTGCATTTGGTGCGCACCGTTTCTATTTCAAAAAAATCGGTTCAGGAATCGCCATGGTCCTACTCGTCGTCTTGACGCTCGGTCTCGGTGCATTCATCACAGGCATTTGGGCACTCGTCGATGCGTTCCTCATGCCAGGTTGGCAACAACGGGAAGTCGAGCAGATTGAGCGCGAGACGATTGAGCTGCTTCAAACACGCTCTGATCGCTATACAGGTTTTTAATCAAAAAAGACGATTGAGGCATATCGCCCCGATCGTCTTTTAATTTTCTGTTAAGTAGAAGGCGAAGTCCCGTGATTTTCTCTCTTTCACCGCATTATGAATCCAGAGCCACGCCAACCCTTCCAACTCACGAGCAAGCTTCAGCCCATGGAGCGGATGCGTATCGAAGCCGATCTTGTTCGATAGTTCGACGACAAGCCGCACCGCTTCCTCATCTTCACCCGCGACGAACATGACGGAGCCATCCGGATCGCCTAAATTCTCGACCCCTGTCTGATTGAACGCCTTCACAACTTTCGTATCAGGAATGAGTCGCTGCAAATACTCCGCACCCGACACCCCGTCCGGTCGCTCGACTTCGTTAAATTCGATGGCGATTGGATTCGTCACATCAATCAATACTTTCCCATCCAGTCCGTCGAGTGTCGGTAACAGATCGACTGCGGCCGCGAACGGCGTACAGAGCAATAGGACATCGCTTGTCGAGGCGACCTCTTGTAGCGTCAATGTCCCTTCCCGCTCCGTCCGTGTCCCGTACAGCACCTCATAGCCTGCTCGTTCGAACTGCTCCCCGAGCGTACGTCCCACTTTCCCGGCACCTAAAATTCCGAGTTTCATGTCTCACAGCTCCTCGTCTGTCCGCGTGACTGTCCCTCCGAACTCTTCTGCAAGCCCGTCTAAAATCGATGGATCGAATTCATCCCCGATGGCCATGACACCCGTCTGACCCGGTTCGATGTTACCGACCGTCCGTTTGAACGTGTCTTGGATGCCTTGTAAATGTTTTACGTCTTTCGTGCCGCCGATGAGACCACCTGTTAGTGTCCCGAACAGGATACCGAACGGACCTCCGAGGATTCCAACCGCCATCCCGATGAGCGCACCTTTCGTCGACTTATTGACCGGTGCGAGCTGCGCCGCATCCTCGAACGAGAACGCCCCGTTCTCTTCGCGCTTGATGACGACCAATTGTTCAAAACCGACGAGCCCATCCGAATGGTACTTTTTCAGCTTACTGAACGCCTGATACGAGATTGATTCTTCTGGGAACGTGAACGTGACGATGTGATACGGTTGTTTTTCCTTTTTAGCCATGAAAAATTCCTCCTTTAGGTAGAAAACATGACACGCACTTACCCTACTCTTTTTCCCTGCTTTTCCGTAAAAAAACCTAGTCCGCAGACTAGGTTCAGGTCGGTCGTTTTTCATTCAACTCATAGTGTGAATACGGTACACAGAGTGGTGTCCCGTATAGCGGATCCTCGGTCACCACGACTTTGAGACCGAAAACGTCTTTCATGAATGTCTCATCGACGACATCGTTCGGACTTCCTTCGCGATACACGTTACCGCCAGCTAATGCGATGACATGATCGGCATAGCGACAGGCCAAGTGAAGATCGTGAAGTACCATGATGATCGTCTTTCCTTCCAATCGATTCAACCGATACATCAAATCTAAAATCTCGATTTGGTGCGACATGTCCAAATATGTCGTCGGTTCATCGAGCAAAATCGTCTCCGATTCTTGAGCGAGTGCCAACGCGATCCATACCCGTTGCTTTTGTCCTCCGGAAAGGTTGCTGACGAGCGTGTCACGGAGCGATACCGTATCGGTGAAGGCGAGTGCTCGTTCGACGGCCCGTTCATCGTCTTCCGAATATCGTTTGAAGAACGTCTGGTACGGATAGCGCCCGAATCGGACGAGTTGTTCGACGGTCAATCCATCTGGTGCCACGTTCACTTGTGGCATGAAAGCCATAAGTCGAGCCGCCTCTTTCGCTCGATACGAATCGAGCGGTTTGTTTCGAAATGCGATCTCCCCGCCAAGTGCATCTCGCTGTCTCGCAAGCGTCGAGAGGAGCGTCGACTTCCCGCAGCCGTTCGCGCCGAGAAGGACGGTGATTTTCCCATGTGGGATGGAGAATGATAATTGATCGAGCACCGTCTTCTGTTCATATCCGATGGTTACGTGGTTCAAATCAAATGTGTTCATCTCATGCTTCCTTTCATCATCCGTCGAAGTAAGTAGAAGAAATACGGTGCTCCGATGACGGCTGTCATCACGCCGGTCCGTAGTTCATACGGATAAAAAATCGTCCGAGCGAGTACGTCCGCCAACACGACAATCGTCGCCCCTACAAGCAGCGTCGCCCAAATGTAAGGGAGCTTCAACCCTTGTCGAGCGATATGAGGTGCCATCAACCCAACAAAACCGATTGCACCGACAAAGGCGACACCAATACCGGCGAGTAAACAGGAAAGCAACAACGTCCCACGCTGAATCCCTCGTACCGGTACGCCGATGCTCGTCGCTGTCGCTTCACTGATATGAAGCGGACGAACATGACGTTCAATCAAGAAGGCTGCCAGCAAAAAGAGAAGGACGAACGGCACCATAATCTTCAATTGATTCCACGTCGCGGCGTAGACTGTACCGGTGAGCCATTGTTGGATATCGTTCTTTCGGTAAACGTTCGAGGCGAGCATCATGAACTGAACGATCCCTTGCGAGAAGATGCTGATTCCAATCCCAACAAGTGCTAGCCGGACAGGTGGGACTCCACGTTTCAACAAATAGAAGAGGAACATCCCGACAACAATCGCCCCAAGGAACGAAGCGATTGGGATATAGGCGAGCGGCACTGACAGCTGATTCGTTCGCTCATCCGAGAAAACGGTGAAGAACGTAGCCGTCGCAACCCCTGCACCTCCGACAATCCCGAAAATCTCCGGGGATGCCAGTTCGTTTTTGATTGTCAGTTGTAACAAGTGACCGCTGACGGCGAGACTTGCGCCGGCAGTGATTGCCATCAACACACGTGGCATCCGAAACTCGAAGACGACGAGCTGCTCGAATGCATCCCCTGCTCCGATGAACAGGGCAGCGAGTGAGGCGGGACTAAGGAATGTGTCACCGATGGCGAGCCCGAAATAAATCGACACGAGCAATCCAACGACAAGTAGAAGCGCCAACTCGATTTCACGCTTCCGGAGCGTGAACGAGACAGGACCTTTTCGAAAGCGATATGTTTTCATGATTTAATGACTCCTTGTCTGACACTGACGAGATAGATGAAGAATGCCCCACCGATGACGGCGAGTACGACCCCAACGGTCACTTCGCGTGGGAACAGGATAACGCGTCCCAGAATATCCGCCGCAAGCAACAGGACGCTACCGATGAGGGCACTTCCGGCGAGACGAGCGAAAAAGGCCGTCCCGAACAGATATTTCGCCAAATGGGGAGCGAGCAGACCGACAAATGCGATTGGTCCGGCAAGTGCCACCCCGAATGCGGAGAGCACGACGGCGAGCGTCACGGCGACGAACTTGATGATGCCGACATTTTGTCCGAGTGAACGGGCGACCTGGTCTCCGAGCGATAACGTCTCTAACTCTTTACTGAGCAAGAGAACGAGAATGACCGCCGCCGCCATCCATGGCAACAACGTCTCGACGAGCGTGAGCGATCGTCCGGCGACCGATCCGGTTAGCCAGAACAGTACCTCATCAAGCGCACCTTCCTCATACGCGATGATTGACTGGGTAAATGAGCTGAATAGAGCGGCAAGCGACGCCCCGGCAAGCGTCATATACATGACGTTCCCTCCGTTCGCACTCAGTAGATAGACAATCACGCCGGCAACAAATGCTCCGATGAGCGAGGCTGTCGTGAACGAGGCGATACTACTGAACCCAAAAAGCGTTACGAGCACGATGGCCAGACTCGCTCCGGCATTCACCGCCAAAATATCAGGAGATGCGAGCGGGTTACGGGTCACGAGTTGAAAAATGAGCCCGGCGAGACCTAGGACACTACCGACGAGTAGCGCGACGACCGTCCGTGGGATGCGATTGTCTGCCAAGGCAATCATCGCTTGTGATGAACCGTCCGCTTGGAACGTCATCACATCTTCATGGCTGACCGCAATCACACCGACGCGCAAGGAGATATAACTTAAGATAGGTAAACAGATGATCAAGAAAAGTAATTTGATCCAAGGTTTTTTCATGTCCTCACTTCTTTCCTTTCCTACCATAGCAAATATTGCGTTCCATAAAAAGGGGTTGACAGTGAGAATCATTATCACTTATAGTCAGGAAGGAAAATCACCTACATAGAGGAGAATTGTAATGAAAAAGTGGATGCTCGCGTTACTTACGCTTTGCTTAACCGTCGTCCTCGCTGCTTGCGGCGGGTCTGACGATACAGAGAACGATACAAGTTCAGAAACTGCGACTCGCTCGATTGAGCACGCGATGGGAACGGCGGACGTACCTGAAAACCCGGAACGCGTCGTCGTCTTGACGAACGAAGGGACAGAGGCCCTTCTCGCCCTCGGCGTCAAACCAGTCGGAGCCGTCAAATCATGGAACGGCGACCCGTGGTACCCGCACATTGAGTCCGAGATGACAGACGTCACGGAAGTCGGGACAGAAAGCGAAGTCAATCTAGAGGCCATCGCAAAATTGGAACCCGATCTCATCATCGGAACGAAACTTCGTCAAGAGAACATCTATGACAAGTTAAACGCCATCGCACCGACGGTCATGTCAGAGACGCTCAAAGGTGATTGGCAAGAGAACTTCACTCTTTATGCGAACGCACTCAACCTAGAAGAGGAAGGCAATCAAGCGTTGGCCGACTACGAACAGCACGTCGAAGATACGAAAGCAGATCTCGGAGACGCCGTGAATAAAGAACTCTCGGTCGTCCGCTTCCTTCCTGGCGAGTCACGCATCTACTTCAATGACAGCTTCTCCGGCGTCATCCTTAATGATGTCGGCATCAAACGTCCAGCGTCACAAGATAAAGCGGAATTCGCTGAGCCAGTCGCGATGGAACGGATCCCGGAGATGGCAGGCGACCACATCGTCTACTTCACATATGGTGGAGCAGACGGGTCGAAGACAGCCGAAGAATGGCAATCGAATCAGTTGTGGAAAGACCTCGATGCTGTCAAAGCAGGGGAAGTGACAGAAGTCAGTGATGACATCTGGAACACGTCTGGTGGCGTCTTGTCTGCCAACCAAGTGCTCGATGAACTCGTCGACATCTTGAAATAAACAGTAGCGCATCAATTAAATTGATGCGCTTTTTCATACACTCATATGGTAAAATTTACATATCAACTCATAAGGAGCTTTACTATGCAACGTACACTTCGAAAGTCGGCGACGGACCGCTCGATTGCCGGTGTATGCGGTGGGATCGCTGAATACGTGAACATCTCATCACTCGGTATTCGGCTCTTATTCGTCTTTTTGCCGGCTAACTTTCTCATCTATATCCTTCTTGCCAACTTGATGAAAGATGAACCACACTACCTCTAAAAAAACGCGAAAGCTGTTAGCTTCCGCGTTTTTTTGTTAGGCATTCACTTTGTCTTTCATCGCTTCAAGCGCTCCGCTGTTCAGGAAGTGCCATGGCTTGTTGTAGTGCGGTTGGAAGAAGAAGTCGACATAGGCGAGCTCTTCGATCGTCATCTCGTTTTGGATGGCGAGGGAGAGTGTGTTGACCGCTTGAGTCAAATCCGCTTTTGATAACACTTGTCCACCGACAATACGGTGTGTCCCTTTTTCATAGACGAGTTTGAATTCGACTTTCTCTGCGGTCGGCATGAACTCCGGACGATACGCGTCCTCGATGACGACACTTTCCACTTCGAGTCCAAAGAGCGCTGCCGCTTCTTCCGTCAGACCAGATGACGCGATATTCCAGTCATAGAGTCGAAGTCCTGACGTTCCTTGTGTCCCTTGGTAGCGGACGCGTGGTTGCATCATGTTCTCCGCGACGAGCGTTCCCATGCGGACAGCATTCGTCGCCAGTGGGATATAAGCGTGTGTGCGTGCCGGGTTATAGTAGACGGCACAGCTGTCCCCTGCCGCAAAAATATCGGGGTTGCTCGTACGCATATATTCGTCGACGATGATGGCGCCGTTCCCGAGCATATCGACTTGCCCTTCTAACAGTCCTGTGTTCGGACGGAATCCGACGCAGAGAATCACGAGATCCGCTTCGAATTCACCTTTGTCCGTCACAACGTGTGTGACGTTCCCTTCTGTTCCACGGAACGCTTCGACCGTCTGACCGAGTTCAAGATCGATCCCGCGACTGGTCATGTCCGCTTCTAGTGGATCTGTGAACGATTTATCGAGATATTTGTTCAAGATACGGTCGGCACTATCGATAAATGTGACATGTTTTCCGTATGCTTCGAACGCCTCGACGAGTTCGACTCCGATATAACCCGCCCCGATGACGGCAATCTTCGTCGCATCTGTCGCCCGTTCGATGATGCGTTGGGCATGCGCATAGTTTTTACAGAGCTCGATTCCATTCATTTCGATCCCTGGGAGCGTCGGGACGATCGGCCATGAACCCGTCGTGACGATCAAGCGGTCATACGTGTCATGCACGTCTTCCCCGGTCTCAAGATTTTTAGCGTGGACCGTCTTCGCTTCGGAGTCGATCGACAAGACGTCATGTTTCATGCGCATCGTCGCACCGAGTTCTTCAAGTTCACGTGGAGACGAGTAGAATAACTCTTCCGCACGTTGGACGACCCCACCGACGTGGAGCGCAATCCCACACGAGAGGAAACTGACGTTGTCGTTCCGCTCGTAAACGGTGATATCGAGATTGGCGTGCTTAGCGAGTAATCCTTTGACTGCTGCTGTTCCTGCGTGTGTACATCCGATGACTGCGATTTTCATATGAGTCGTCTCTCCTTTTATGTTAGACAGTACGTTTCGTTTTATATTGTGATAAATATCACATTTACTTCTTGACCTTAGTGTACTATTTCACAATATAGGATTCAATAGCTATGCTCACCATTTCACGTAAAAGTGTCTAAAGTTTGAACAGGAAAAAATCCGCTCATTCTCATGACCGGACTCGCTTCTCTTTCAATAGATAATAGATCCATACAAGAAGATGAACAATCAATCCGAGGACGTTCATAGAGAGACCAACTAGCCCCCACCACAATGCTCCCCAGCCGTATCCAAATGCCAGATTGCCAATCACAAGTACATAGCCACTTACAACTAGGAATGTACCGATCAGGAGTAACACGGACCGTCTTCTTTTCTGCCGCATCACGTGATAGATGGATAGCACTACCCCTAGTGTCAATCCAAGAAACAACAACATCAAAAAGGTCAAATCACTCATTCTCTTTACTCCTCCTGTTTCAAACGAAAAATAGTGAACGTCAAGTAGACAAGGAGACTTCCACCGTATAGGAGCAAACCGTATACGAACCACCCCATTCCATCAAATCCTCTTATGTATCCCACTCCGACGAGCATCATACAAAAACCAATGACCATACTCACAAACGAAATCGTGAGAACCTTATCCGTTTTTGACAGGAACAGATGTCTTCCAATCCCTATGGATATCCCTGCAAAGATCAACATCATGATCGTCTCAGAACCGTACCATTGCCACCACATGACCCGCACCTCAAATCCCTCTTTTTTCCATATTAACATGAGTGAAGGGCTCACAGGTATGTTGAAAGCAAAAAGACCATCCGCTCATGCGAATGGTCCGAGTACTCATCGAACGGTGAAGGTTTTCGTTACGCTTCGACCTTTCGGTGTCACGAGACGAAGCGTGAGCTGCGTCCCTTTTCGTTGCGGTGAAAAACTGAGAATCGTCGAAGTCGTTTTTACTTCTTTCTCTGCGAGAACGGTCGTCCCACGCATCAGCGTGAGTGTACCGTAAGCCACGTTTGACGTCGCACGCAATGTCTTTGACGCACTTGAAGGAATGGTCGATGACAATGTCGGAGCCGGTCCGACCGTCACGGTCTTTTTCTGAATGTGACGATACGTCCCTTGCTGACTCGTCAACGTCACGACACTTCCAACCGGTTGTCGACTGAATCGTAGCGTCACACGGCCTGTACTGCTTGCCGTTCCGCTGGCAATTGTCTTCGTACCGCTCTTTAGTGTCACCGTACTGTTCGGTAGTACATACCCGACCCATAACGACTTTTCGTCGTTGATGGATAGCGTAGACAGCGAGGTCTTCGGCAATTCCACTGTGACTTCACGGGATTTTGACCCGACAGAGGCACGGACACGAATCGTGTCACCCGGTTTCGCCGGGATGGTGTACCGTGTCGTTGATAACCGTTTTGGTGAAACGGCCACACCATTTACGTAAAAACGAACCGGGGCCACACTTGTCTTTTTAATCGAGAGTGTCGCCTGTGTCTTCGTCATCATGACGTCCGTGACACTCAAAACAGGTGTGAACGCGCGAACCGTCTTCGTCAATTCGTAAGTGGCATCGCGATACGTGCGTTTGACACGAATCACATCGCCTTCGCGTAATGGCGTATCGAACGTATAAGGCATCGAACTCGTCTTTGTCACAAGGATGTCATTCCGATAAACTTCATATGCTTCATTTGTGCTAGACGTTACATCAATCGATTTATCGTACATCAATGGTGTCCGCGTCCAAGTGAAGGTAGGTGCATCATACGTCGCCTTCACTTCCGCAAGACGGAACTGTGAGGCAGGTGCCTCCTGTAACTTATAGTATATTTTTGTCCCAACACCAAACCACATGTGAGAAAACGATTTGATTTGGAGCATCCCATCCTCATTTACTTGCTCACTCCAGGCTTCATAACCGCGTTCGCTACGGGCAACGATGTCAACAGTAGCCTGTGGCGTGGTCTGTAATGTCACGCCTGATTTTACAGAGTTCGTTACAAGCTTGATGTCGTTCGGTGAAGTATCTTCACTTTCTTTTACCGTCACCAATTCAATTGGATCGGCATATACACTTGATGGGCTTCCGATTTTTACGGTCACACGCGATCCTGGTGCGAACCAGCGCGTCGGTTGCCAAGTGAAGCGTCCCGTTTCGTCTGACTGAACCGTTTTCGACTGATAGTTGACCAATGAATCTAGTGAGTCAGTGTACTGAGAGGTGCTTTTCGTCACACTGACGAATACTGGGGTGTTCGGTGCCGTTGTTCCTGTGATGGGCCCTAAAACACCTGTTGGCGGATCGAGTGTGAGCGGAACATAGTTAGATGCTGCAAAGTCTTCTGTTCGTTCTAACCCGTTCCATCCAAATTCAAAAGAATATCCGCCATTCGTGTTCATCGTCAACTTACCTTGTTCCCAGACAAACGGTTTCTTCTCAGAATATCGATACTTTGCCGACAATTCTGTCCCACTGACAGGAATGGATGTTCCATCAATCAGTTTAGCGGTTCCGTTCACTTGATAGGATTGGTTCACTTCATATCGTGTCGTCGTTTTCGGTACATCGATCAACAGTTGTCGTGGCGCTTTCCAAAATGACTCCGGCGTATACCCTGCCGTCACATCATGGGATAGCACATACCAATCTCCTCTTAGATTGACAAACGTGTCATCCACCGATGATTCTTTCCATTCTCCAGTGGCAACATTGTAACTCACGTAATACGTATCAAACACTTTCCGCATCGTGAAGTAGTAAATCCCGTCTTTCCACAGGAGATTCGTGACAGATTCCGCCTCTTTTTCAATCCAACGTTTCGTGGTCAAATCAAAAATCCGGAGATGTGAGTCGGTGGACATCTTGACCACTAGTTGATTCGCTTCTTCGATATATTGGGCAGATCGTACCTTGTCCGTATATGTTCCAAGCGTTTCAAGCGTTTCTCCCGTGATGGCTCGTTTCGTGATTTCACCGTTTGCGAAGACTAGGACCGTGCCGTCAGCAAGAAGGTTGTACGATTCGTATATACTTTCCGTATTAAACGTTCCGAGAATCTCACCCGTCAATGAAGTGACAGAATACGTCGTATGTCCTTTCCAAAGAATCATTTCTAAATCCTGATTCACAGCATGAAGATAATCGAGACCACTACTCGAATCGTTCGGGAATGACGTCATCGCATCGGTAATCGGATCCCAAATGAGGACCTCGCCATATGCATCTAAAATGACGCGACCGTCTCCGAGTCCAACGATATTATGTTCAACCGACACGCGGACGGGAAGTGTATACACTTCTCCTGTGCGCATATGCACAATCGTCTCTGGGTCGCCCGACCGCCATACATATTCACTGTTTGATACAACACTTCCCGTTGGCAAAACGTCCGGTTTTGCCGCTCCTTCTGCAAGGGCATCCATTTTTGGTCCAATCAACAATATGAGTACGACGAGCGTACTCCATAACCACTTGTTCATCTGCTTCCTCATTTCTGTTTATGTATACATAAGTTTTCAAAAAACATCCATTTTTGTTGAATCCCTTCTAATTTTAAGATGTTTTCTCAAAAATGCATAGCCCTAATATTCAAAAAAAGCACCGCGTCATAATTTGACGCAGTGCTCACTTTTCATTCATCTGTTTCATTAAATCCATCTGTTCTTGCACCATCGCCTCTTTCTCCCGGCGCAGCACCCCTTTGTAGGTGATGCGTGAAATCGATAAACTGATTTCGTATAGGAAGAAGAGTGGCAGCGACACCATGAGGTGCGACGTCAAATCCGGCGGTGTGATGAATGCAGCGATTACGAATAGAGCGAAGTATGCGTACTTTCGAATCTTGGATAAGAAGTACGGGGTCACGACACCGATTCGGGTTAAGAACATCATGACGACCGGCAGTTGGAACAATAGACCGAACGGAATTGTCAGCTGCAACAAGAACGTGAAGTAATTGTTGGCCCCGATGATTTGTTCGAGTCCGAGGTCTTGCCCGAGGTCCGTCGAGATATCGAGGACGAGCGGGAACAACCAGTAGTAGGCGAACGCAAGGCCAATCAAGAACAGTCCGAAGATGATCGGGATATAGGCAAGCGTGCCTTTCCGCTCATTCGGATGCAGACCGGGTGCGACAAACGCCCACACTTGATACAGTAGGAATGGGCTCGCCGCGATAAGGCCGATGATGAGCGCCAAGTTCAAGTAAATCATGAGCGGGTCCGCGACCCCAAAGGCGTTCAGTTCGAGCCCGCGTTCGACGAGGTCTTTTTGCAAATACGCGAGTACATATTTGACACTCGGCAAAGCCATCAAAAAGAAGGCAAAGACGACAAATGCAGATAGCATCAGTCGTCTCCGCAGCTCTGTCAAGTGATCGGTGAGTTCCCGCTCTTGATCAGGTTGATGATTCATGGCTTACTGCTCTTTCTTTTCGATAGCTTTCTTGTCGTTCTCGTCGTGCTCGTTCATCATGCCGTTCGTTGCATTTTTGAACTCACGAAGCGTTTGTCCGGCCGCGCGACCAAACTCCGGCAATTTCTTCGGTCCGAAGATGATGAGCGCGATGATGGCGATGATGAATAGACTCGCCCCACCCGGAATCCCGACGACGAGTGATGATGCTAGTAATTCCATTATTGATGGACCCCCTCAGCGGTTGGATAGTGTTGCATAAAGTAAATGAGTGACTGCAGCTCAATCGACAAATCGATATGATGGACGCGAACCGTATCCGGTACAGTGAGTCGTGCCGGTGTGAAGTTCAAGATGCCCTTGATGCCGAAACGGACTAAGTCGTCTGCGACGGACTGCGCATAAGCAGAAGGTACCGTCAAAATGGCGACGTCGATCTTGTTTTGCTTCATGATTTGTTCCATCTCATCGACGTGATGAATTGGGACGCCTGACATCGTCGTGCCGACTTTTGTCTCGTCTGCGTCGAACCCGACGACGATATGTGTGTTATTGTTTTTAAGGAAGTTATAGTTGACGAATGCCGTCCCAAGGTGACCGACTCCGACCAAGGCGACATTCGTAATCTCGTCTTGATTCAGTGTCTTTCGGAAAAAGTCTAACAGATACTGCACGTTATAGCCATATCCCTTTTTACCGAGCGCACCGAAGTACGAGAAATCACGGCGAATCGTAGCCGAATCGACCTTGACCGCCTCACTCAGTTCTGCTGAAGAGACACGTTGTTTCCCTGAAGCATGCAGGCTTTGAATAAATCGATAGTATAGTGGCAACCGTTTGGCTGTCGCTTGTGGAATCTTTGGTTCGTTTTGACTCAACGGAAAGAGCCTCCTTTTTACGACACGTTACAAACGAATCTGAATTTCATACACCTTGATTGTAAACGAATTCACATGACCACTCAACGAATATACCTAAAATCGCTGAAAAATACAGTATACTAAATAGAGAGAAAGGGGTTTTTTCACTTGATCCTACTGCAAGTCAACAACTTATCCAAATCCTTCGGCGTCGAGCCGATTTTAGAAAACGTAAAACTTGAAATCCAGGAAGGCGAACGCGTCGCTCTCGTCGGTCGTAACGGGGCCGGTAAGTCGACGCTTTTGAAAGTCATTGCTGGTGAATACAACTATGACTCCGGGGACATCATGAAGCCAAAAGACGTCACGATCGGTTATCTCGCGCAAGACTCAGGGTTAGAATCCGACGAGACGATCTGGAATGAGATGCTCACCGTCTTCACGGACTTGATTGAGCAAGAGAAGACGCTCCGTCGCATGGAGGCTGACATGGGCTCCGAACGGATCCTAAATGACGCCGCTGCATATGAACGCCTCCTCTCCTCTTATGATGAAGAGCAACATACGTTCAAAGAGCGTGGCGGTTACCAATACGAAGCGACCATCCGCTCGGTCCTTCACGGGATGCGCTTCTACCCGGACGACTTCGAGCGTCGCATCGACACGCTCTCCGGGGGACAACGGACGCGTCTCGCCTTGGCGAAAATGCTCCTTCAAAGTCCCGACCTGCTCATCTTGGATGAGCCGACTAACCATTTGGACATCGAGACGCTCGCCTGGCTTGAGAAGTACTTAAGCGGCTATAAAGGCGCCGTCCTCATCGTCTCCCACGACCGCTACTTCCTCGACCGCGTCGTTTCGGTCGTCTATGAGTTGTCACGTCATCGGAGCCGTCGTTTCGTCGGGAACTATACGAAGTATCTCGAACAGAAGGCGGCCCTCTACGAACAAGAGAAGAAGCAGTTCGAGTCACAGCAAGAAGAGATTGCCAAGATGCAGGACTTCATTCAGCGAAACATCGCCCGGGCGACGACGACGAAACGGGCACAAAGCGTGCGGAAACGTCTGGAGAAAGTCGACCGACTCGATGCTCCAGATGGCGACGAGCGCAGCGCCGTCCTCTCCTTCTCCATCAAACGCCAGAGCGGGAACGATGTATTGAGCGCGAGTGACCTCGCCATCGGGTACGAGGAAGCGATCGCTCAGAATCTCCGCTTCCAACTGCAACGCGGTGAGTCCGTCGCGCTCGTCGGTCCGAACGGGGTCGGGAAGTCGACCCTCCTCAAAGTGTTGACGAAACAACAAGCCGCCCTCACCGGTGACATCCGTTACGGGACGGGCGTCGAAATCGGATACTACGACCAGGAGCAACAAAACTTGTCTGACGCGAACCGTGTCATCGACGAGATTTGGAACGACTGGCCGCTCATGCGCGAGCAAGAAGTGCGGAGTCTGCTCGGACAGTTCCTCTTCAGTGGCGATGACGTCATGAAGCGTGTCCATGAATTATCAGGTGGCGAACGGGCACGACTCACGTTGGCCAAGCTGAAGCTCGAGCAACCGAACCTCCTCATCCTGGACGAGCCGACGAACCACTTGGACCTCGACTCGAAGATGATCTTAGAGAATGCCCTTCTCGACTATCCGGGCACGATTCTCTTCGTCTCGCACGACCGCTACTTCATCGACCGACTTGCGACGCGTGTGTTAGAAATCACGCCGAACGGTATCGACGAGTATCTCGGGGACTATTCGTACTATGTCGAGAAGAAAGAAGAGCTCGAGGAACTCGCGCGACTCGCCCGTGAAGAGACGAAGCAGGTCGTCGTGAAAAAACAGCGCGCTGACAAAGAGCAGCAACGGGAAGAGCGCCGCATCAAACAGCGCATCGAAGAGATTGAGCAAGCGATTGAGCAACATGAGAATCGTCTTGATGAAATCGAACAGTTGCTTTGTGAGCCGGACGTCTTCAACGACTTCGCCCGTGCCCAGGAGTTGTCGACCGAATCGGACGCAGCGAAAGAATCGATTACCGCGCTCTATGCGGAATGGGAGGAACTCCATACATGATGCGTACCCGTGCCATGCGAATCGAGTTCATTCAAGCGTTCCTCACGGGACTCGCCTACATCGTGCCGACCGGGACCGAGTTCGTGTCTGAACTCATCCGTGGGGAGCCGACGATTGTCCCGTCTATTCTCTTTTTCTTCCTGCCGGTCGTCATCGGCTTCATCATTCAGACGTGGCCAGGGATACTACTCAGTCTCTTCAGTGGCCTGCTCATGAGCACGCTCTTCATCCGTGTCGTCGTCTGGCCGGTCGATGTGACCGTTCACACGTTCTATGCGCCTGGATCGGTGTGGGCCCACTTCTATGAAGAGACGCTCTTCATGTGGATCCTCGCCCTTCTCGTGTTCATCGTGAGTCGTATCAATACGTGGCATCGAGAGAATTATCGACAACCAAAAGCATAACAAAACCACGTCTTCTGTTTGAAGGCGTGGTTTTGTTTGTACAATCAACGTTATCATTGACATTGATAATCATTTTCAATTAGTCTGTTGTTGAGGTGATGACAATGAAACTATTGATTGGGTACGTGAGCATGTCTGGCAATACGGAAGACATCGCGAATCTGATTCGACATACATGGCAGGACGCAGGACACGATGTATCGATATCTGACGATTTGGAATCCTTACGTATCGAGCAATTCGCCGAATATGATGCAGTCATACTCGGTACGTATACGTGGGGAGACGGAGATGTTCCGTATGAGGCCGAGGATTTCGTATATGATTTGGAAGAATCGTCGCTAAACGGTTTGCCGTGTGCCGCCTTCGGTTCAGGGGACACGGATTATCCCAAATATTGTGCAGCCGTCGATACCGTCGAGCAAGCCTTTCAAACTGCCGGTGGACACGTTCTTGTTCCTGCGCTCAAGATTGAATTCGACCCGGATACGGATGAAAAAAAGGAAGCATGTCTCGCGTTCGCCCATACATTCCTTCAACAACTTGAAGCACTCAAAAAGGTTCAGCCTCGTGGCTGAACCTTTTTGTTAGAAGTAACGCAGTGGTTGGAATCCGATTGTATGGAAGTCGAGCTTCGTCCCGTCTTCAGCGATAAAGAAGACAGCCTCGTTCGTGTCGACGTCACGTGTGAACACTTTATAGAACGTCATCGGCTTTTCGCCATTCGTCACATAGCGTGCTTCATGCGTCGAAATGACTTGTGCGAACAGTTGCTGTTCGTCGAGCTCCTCAATCAAATCATCAAACTTCGCCGCTTCTTCTTCTGTTGCCTCGCGACCCCGCTCGATTTCATAATAAGCATCGCTCGCTTTTGGTTGTACCCCGAGATTGCGATCGACGACGATCACACGCTCCGGCTCTTGATCGACGACACTTGTGTAGCCATATAGTGACTTGATGAGCGTATTCTCTCCGGTCACGCGACCGATACCTTCTAATGCCTCTTCTCCAGTGAGTGACTTCACTCGTGTCTCTTCTGGAACAATCTCCTCTTGATAGGCGATATTGTAAGCGCGGATGATCTCACGTACTTGTAAGAACGTCGCAACGACGAGTAGTACGATGAGCCCTCCGATGATGATGCGTTTCGTCATGTCTCTATTTCCCCCTAGACTGTCATGCTCTCTTCTAAGGATAACCCAGGAACCGCGTTCATCGCTAGTGTATCGCGCTTACCGCGCACATACGCGTGATGTGCCGCCACCCCGATCATGCCCGCATTGTCCCCACAGAGGTCAAGCGGTGGAATGACGAGTTGAATTCCTTCAGCTGTAGCAGCTTCTTGAAGCGCTGTGCGGAGGCCACGGTTCGCCGCGACACCACCCGCGACAAGCAATTGCTTCGCCCCTTTTTCCTTCACGGCACGAATCGCTTTCTCGACGAGCACTTCGACGACACTCGCCTGGAAGCTCGCCGCCAAGTTTTCAGGGATGACCGTCTCTCCACGTTGTTCCGCATTGTGTACGGCGTTGATGACCGATGACTTCAAGCCACTGAAACTGAAATCAAAGCTACCCGGTTCGAGACGAACGCGTGGGAAGTTGTACGTGTCTTCCCCGACCGCTGCCAGGCGGTCAATCGCAGGACCTCCCGGATATGGGAGACTGAGCGTGCGCGCAACCTTATCGTACGCCTCACCTGCCGCGTCGTCACGTGTCTCCCCGATGACTTCGAAGACACCATGTTCTGGCATATAGACGAGTTCTGTATGTCCCCCTGAAACGACGAGACAGACGAGCGGAAACTGCATCTCTTCGACAAGTTCGTTCGCGTAAATGTGTCCGGCGATATGGTGGACACCGATGAGCGGTTTTTGATGGGCGAATGCCAACGCCTTGGCCGCACTGATCCCAACGAGAAGGGCACCGACGAGACCCGGTCCTTGTGTGACCGCGACCGCATCGACGTCTTCCATCGTCACGCCGGCTTCACTCAATGCATCGTCAATCACGTACGTGATGCGCTCCACATGATGACGAGACGCCACTTCAGGGACAACGCCACCAAATCGTTTATGACTCTCGATTTGAGAAGAGACGACGTTCGACAATAACGTCTTTCCGTCTTTGACGAGCGCAACAGACGTCTCGTCACAGCTCGACTCGATCGAGAGAATCAGTGATGTGTTCATTCTGACTCACTTCCTAACTTCGCCCAATAAATATAGGCGTCTTCATTATTATCCTGATAGTAGCGTCTTCTCCGACCGGCTTGCATAAAACCGAACTGTTCATATAGTTTTTGCGCGCCAACGTTCGACACGCGGACTTCTAACGTCAATCCGACGAGTCCTTTTGACTTGGCGAACGCGACAAGTTCCGCTAACAATTGATTGCCGATGCCCTGTCCACGAAACTCAGGTAAGACGGCAATGTTTGTGATATGTCCTTCATCGACGATTGTCCAAACGCCGACAAACCCGACGACCCGTTTGTCATGGACCGCGACAAAGTAAATGGCCTGTTCATTTCGAAGCATCTCATTCATGAACGCCTCTTTTGTCCACGGGATGGCGAACGACGCTTCTTCGACTTTCGTCACTTCCTCGACATCAAGCCACGTCATCCGACGAATTTTCACGTCAGCCATTGTTTTGTCCCTCTAACCATTTCGCTTCCGCCTCGGCGAGTCGCAAATACTCCGGTTCAAACGAGTGAACATCGCTCGTCTCATCGCTGAAGACAATCAAATCACTCGCACGCCCATATCGATGGGCAGCCGGTGCTTCGATATAGTCATATTCACTTAACACGTCACGGAACGGTTCCACGTCTCCGACGACAAGGAAGCGCCCTTGACTATTCAGTCGCAACCAATCTGAGACGGAGGCGTGCTGATCATGTGTTAGTGCTTTGTTGTGTTGATAATATCCGATATACGCGTTGCCACGGCGCGCGTCAATCAATGAAACGACCGGCAAATCGGTATTCGGGGCCGCTGCCATGAGCTGAAGGGCAGATACACCGATGAGTGGAAGATTGAGCGTATAGGCGAGTGTCTTCGCTGTCGTCACTCCAATCCGAATTCCCGTGTACGACCCGGGTCCTGTCGTGACAACGATGCGTTCGAGCATGTTCGGTGTCCACTTGACCGCTGCCATGAGCTGTTCAATCATCGGCATGAGTGTGACCGCATGGTTTTTTGAGACCATTACCGTCGCTTCGGCTTGAATCTCTCCAGCCTCACTTAACGCGACTGACAAACGTGTCGTCGCCGTATCAATCATCAATTGCTTCATGCGAGCACCTCCTTGGCGATTTGAACGTAACGCTCACCCGTCGGAGCAAGTGTCAGTTTACGTTCTTCGTCGCCGACCCGTTCAATCGTGATGGCCAAGCGTTCTTCCGGGAGGGAGGACTCGATCAAGTTCGACCACTCGACGATGGCGACACCATCACCGTTGATATATTCCTCAAGACCGATGTCATCCCCCGTATCTTCGAGACGATAGACATCCATATGATAGAGCGGCAATCGCCCTTTATATTGTTTCATAATGGTGAAGGTCGGACTGTTGACGTTCCGCGTGACACCGAGTCCTTTTGCGAACCCTTGTGTGAACGTCGTTTTGCCGGCACCGAGGTCACCGTTTAACGTGATGACCGTCCCTGCTTCGACGAGTGTGGCCAAACGTTCTGCCACCTCCTGCGTCTCCGCCGCAGAATGCGTAATCAATGTATACATGAATGGTTCTCCTTTTTCACTTCTCATACGTACTCATTGTACACTTCATTTTAAGCAAAAAAAAACACGAAACGCTATCGTTTCGCTATCTCATTTAAAAATTGGTTGCGGGGGCTGGATTTGAACCAACGACCTTCGGGTTATGAGCCCGACGAGCTACCAGACTGCTCCACCCCGCGACGACATATGAAATTAAATAAAAATTGGTTGCGGGGGCCGGATTTGAACCGACGACCTTCGGGTTATGAGCCCGACGAGCTACCAGACTGCTCCACCCCGCGATGGTTTGAATTGTTTCGACATCCTCTATAATAAGCGAGACAGTTATAAAAAGCAACCATTTTCTTAATGTTTTTTCAAAAATGGAATCGGGAACAGATATAACAGCATAAACTATCAGAGAAAAGGGGCGCGACCGCCATGTCCAAATGGGGAAATCGATTCAAGAAATGGTTCTTTTCGGAGATCGAAGCCGAGATCACGTTTGACCCGGCAGCACTCATTCCGAAGCAGACCGTGACGGGTACGTTGCACGTCTCCAACCCGACAACGAATGTCGTTCGATTACAGGAACTCACCCTGACCTTCTTGACGACGTTCAAAGACATCACCATGGAAGGAAACGAGTTCAATCGAGAAGCTGATATTCAAGAAGTCCCGATTCCACTATCGCTTGTATTAGAGCCTGGAGCGAAAGAGGACGTTCCGTTTTCATTCGAGTTGACGATGTACGCACCCTCTTCTGCCGGCGCCCCGTATAGTATAGAGGCTACATTGTGGGACAAGGACATCAAACGAGTTTGGTTTGATGTAATCGAACACATCGAAATCGAACCGATGCCTGAACTGAAACGATTACTCGATGCGACCGCTCACGCTGGACTTGAGCCGATGTTCGTCCGAAACGTAATCGACCCGCTCGGGGAAGAACGTCCGTATCCATTCGTTGAAAAGTATGGATTCAAGCCGGTCGGAGAATGGGCCGATGAGTTCGAGGTCGTCAAATCGTTTTGGCGCTTACATGAAGACGGGATCGACCTCTACTACTGGCTCGACAACATCGAGACCCAGCGAACGCTCGAATCGATGGCGACCGACGTCGAATTGCGTCATCGTTCCCTCACCTGGGGGCAGCTCGAGCGCGAACAGGAACAGCTCGGTCTCGGCATTCAAGATACGTTACGCAGTCACCGCTCCTCGTGAGCGGTGATAACTTTTTAAGATGATGTGTAGCATTCGTTAATCGATCAAAAAGCTCCGAATAAGATTCTTTTCCATTCTTTTTTCGGACCTTTTTACTATGTTTTTAGCTAGTTTTTTCTTTTCTAGTCATAATATAGTGATGCAAAATCGAAGCAATCACACCTATGATTGATCCTATAACAATCGATACTAGTAAAATCGAAAAAATTTCTTGAAAGGTAACGGGTAGTAATAGTTGAGTAGCCATCAATAAAAAGACGAGGGTTACACCCGCTATAATCCACAGTAACGGTTTTTCCAAAGTAAGGTACTCCCTTCTTTAATAATTTTACCGTGCTCATTTCTTCTAATTCTGAAGTGTAAAGTACATATCTTGGAATCGATATCTCGGAGAGAATCGCCTGAATCCATTCGTTGAAGAGTTTTGATTCAAATCGATTGAAAAATGTGCCGACGAGTTCGAGAGCGTCAAATCACTTTGGCGTTGAAGATACGCTACTCAGTCACCGCTCCTCGTGAGCGGTTTTTTCAATTTGAATTCCATCCTTACTCGTATTGACGATAGTTTGAAAGTGGTGGCGATACGGATGCATGAACAATTCATATTGCAGACGTCGCTCTACATGTGAAGCGTGTAAGTAGTCCAGCTCCATACCCCGTTCCTGAATATCACGATGCGAACGTCGCTTGAACTCAGTCTCCCCGTCTGTGTAGAGATAAATCGATTGATCAAAAGATGAAAGATCCAGGAATGCGACACTCATCCCTTCAATAATCGTGATTGGCTTCTCCGGATCAATCCATGTCCGCTCTAAATAAGGGACATCAATCGTATAAAACCCAATCCCTTCCCGAATCATACGGACATCTCGCTCGAGTGAGAGCAGATGATGTGCGGCCGGATGACACGCCGTCATCTTATACTGATGGGTCGTTCCATCGTGTTGATACGTGAGGATCGTTTGTTTCCGCAACTGTGAATCTGTAATATACGGGTCTGTGTGAAGCAGGTTTATATCACCGAGTCGTTCCCGTAATTTTTCTGCCAACGTCGATTTTCCGGCTGCCCCGTGTCCGGAGATAGCAATCAGCGTTCGTTGATCCGGTCTCACGCTTTGTACGATACCCTCAATCAGTTGTTCCATGATTCTCTCCCTTTTGGTAATTTTGTTGTTTCAGAAAAACAAATACACGTCATTCATCCTCTATCCGTTTTCGAAGCCTGATTGCTGAAACAGTAAACATCACAAAGGCAATCAACGAAATCGAACTGACAATGATCAGAGTGGTCGATATGGGAGAACTAAAGAAAAATGGAATCGATAAAATCAATAGCGCCCCGGTGACTGCCATCCCTCTAATAAGAAATACCATCGTTTTACTCATTTTCTCTTCACTCTCCTTGAACTAAGCAAAAGAACCCTTACTATAAATATAATGACAGACAGCTCATCGTGTCAGGATGAGCTGTCTTCTTTTTTCTTCAGTCTCGTCAAGCTTCTGTTCTAACGTTTCCACTTGTCTCGTCATACGAGCAATCAGCTGACTGATTTCCTTATCCAGTCCGTTCACTTGATCTAAGGAATCATTGATTCGTCCATGCATCGTCCATTCTGAAAAAATATCATCCAAAAAGTAATCTGCGAACTGAATGAGTGAACCTCGATCGACATGCAACTCCTGAACAATACCTTGCACGTCCGCTAATTCACGGGAGAAACGCTCTAACGCAGATTGTAATTCGTGCATCGTCTGCTCGGAAGCATCTAGCGCCTCATGTTTCATTGCTGTGGCAATCAAGCCACCCCCGAAGAACGTATCATACGTCGACCACCCCTTCGCACTATCTAGATGTTTGAGTGTTTTTGCAATCGTTGATCGCGCCGCCTTACCGGCAACGATGGCTTCCCGATACTCGATAAGAAGTTCATTCGTTTCGGCTTGTTGATTCGTGAGATGGTGTAGGTCTCGGCGAATAGCTGGATCTTTCGCAAGATGGGATTCTTTTGTTTCTAAGAAGGTCTCCCACTCAGCGTCGATGCCCTCATAAACCTCGAGCTGTTCTTGTAATTCTCGATGTTCGAGCGTCAATTCGTCAATCATCGCCTCGTGTTCTCGTAATTTCAGTTCAGCGCGAGCAGCCTCTTCCATTTCGATTGTCCGTTGTTCATCAAACGTGCCTCGTAACTTTCGCCATGTGTTGACGAGCGAGAATTCTTCAAGGTCATACACATCACGTTGTTCTTTCGTGAATGTGTTGAGTAGTGCCTTCCGCACCGCCTCATGCTCGTTCAACTGTTTGTTTAGTATCTCTTGCTTACGAACAAGTCGATCACGCTCGGCGATACGCTGTTGTAAGTCTAATTGGGTCTGCTGAAAATTTCCCATTATGTTTCCCCTCTCTTTGTACTGATTAAAGTGTCGATTGGAACGCCATTTATCGTCATGCCTTCGATTCGTCATTTGTTAGGTCATGCTGACTCTATACAATGCTATACGTGCTTCACTCGTTAAATGTTTCATCCAACAAAAAAAGCACTCGATATGAGTGCCAATCAAATTCGATATTTTAATACGGTGATGGTCACTCCTTGAACAGTAAACGTCAAACCGATCAGAAGTGAAATCACATCACGATACACATCAAACGACAAGACATGTAACCAGCGATGATACCATTCGATAAGTAACCATCCGATGGGGAAAATCGGAGCGGCTACCATATAAGAAGTAGTTGCAATTTCTTTTCCACGTTCGTCCTTGCCTTCCTTTCCAAACAAAAACCTCAATGTAACGATAAGCATGACAAGAAAAATTGGAAAAATAAGAATGTTGATCCATAACATCATAAAGGTTGCTCCTTCTTTTCATATTGAAATACGTCATGCACTGTTGTATCAAATAAAATGGCAATCTCAAATGCCAATTTTAGCGAGGGACTGTATCGATTATGTTCAAGCGATACAATCGTTTGTCGACTTACCCCTAAAAAATCTGCGACTTGTTGCTGTGACCATTTCCGCTCTGCTCGTAGCACACTTAATCGGTTATAAAGTTGTCCGCTCGTTTTTTTGACCATTTTTAAATGCCTTCTTTCTTAAAAAAGCGTTCTCTCTCATTCGAATGTAATATTTTTTTGTCATTTAGTCAAATAAATATTACACTTAAACATACAAAAAAACGACCGAGCGTATGCTCGGTCGTCCTGCGTTGTTGCCTGGCAACGTCCTATCCTCACAGGGGGAGATCCCCCAACTACTTTCGGCGCTGAGACGCTTAACTTCCGTGTTCGGCATGGGAAC
>NZ_JACSJU010000005.1:0-98762 GCF_018617235.1 Exiguobacterium sp. s132
CCAATCCGTTATGCCTCGTATTACTACGATGAGGATTTGAAGCTTTACTATTTGATGGCACGTTATTATCATCCGGAGCATGCGGTGTTCCTATCGGTTGATCCTATATTAGATAGTGATGAATCGATTGAAATGGCGAACGGTTATAGTTATGTAACAAATAGTCCTACCACAAATGTTGATCCCACTGGATTAGTACAGGTTGATAGTAAAACACAACATGGAGCAGGTCCTGCAGGAGGAGGTTTATTTACTGGAAGAACAATAACTATTCCGTTTGAACTTCATATAAAAAACATGAGGCATATCTTCTCTGATAGTCATATAAGGAAAGGAATTATGAAGCTGGGAAAAACTAGAGATAGTATATACAAATCAGCTTTGAAAAAAATTAAGAAAGTCAATAAATTTAAAGTTGGCTCAAATGAAATACGAACAAAAATTAATGGACATAAAGTGATAATTCGAATTTATATAAATAAACAAGGAAAAGTTCAGAGTATAAACTTGTTCAAAGGAACTTCAAACCACATTAAAGGGTTTTTGATTAGGATGTAATAAATACTAAGGAGGAGAAAAAGTGAATATCAATCAAGAAATTAATAAGATACAGGAAATGGCACAATCATCTAAGAAGCTCAAATTTGCGATTCAGTCTGCAAGAGAATTAGTTCGAAATCACCCTGATAATCTAGATGCTTGGACTACTTTGATTAGTGCAGAGATGGCTACACCGGAAGAAGATTATGAAAATGCCTCAAAACATTTATTCGAAGCGTATAACAAATTTCCAGATAACTCGGTTCTTTTTGCTCTTGGAATTTATCTGTCTGCTTCATTCTTTTGTCCTTTAGAAGAAAAAAATGTTGCAGAAATTGAATCTAAGATTGATGAAATGGATAATAAATCTAAAGGAATAGTGTATTTCACTTTGGCTGAATTTTATTTATTAAATAAAAATCCTGAGCAATACGAATCGTATCTCTTAAAAGCAATAAACGTTTACTCAGAATTCCCTAGATATTATCTAGATCTCGGGTTGTTCTATATTTCGAATAATAATGAAGAAGGAAAATTATATATTAAAAAAGGGTTGGATAAAGTAAGAGGATGCTTCAGTGGATCAGCAAGAATCAATGTAACATTCACCTTATATAGTTTCATTGATGAAATAATTGGTGGCTTATATCTTTTTGATGAAAACTATAAGGAACTTAAGGAACTTAGTAGCTAAAATGAAATGAGTAGTTGTAATATCAAATCATCTAAGTTGTTTTAGAAATGAACGATGGATATTTTGCGACAATAACAATAATCTAGTTCCCTAATCGGAAAGAACAGGATTGATGAGATGCTTAGTGAACAGCAAAACCGTTACGCTTTGTATTATTATGATAATGTAGCGGTCGAGACCCGGTTTGAAGTGTCCATGTCTGTGAATTTTATTGTATAAAGGAGCAGTGACTTGAGCACAGCAAACAAACATGATTTCGAGTTTTGGAGAATGCTTGAAGACGGTTTGTTGGAGAAGGAATAGCTATCCGGCATCATGCGTGAACGTCTAACGCCAAAATGCGAATTCGCTCATCACACTGTTGCCCCCATGACGGCCCGATAACAAGAGCTGCTGGCTCAGACGCTCCTGGACCTTTCTATCGGGAGGCACGGAGCGTAAGAGCAAGGTCAAAACCAAAAACGTGGGCGCGTCTCACGCCACGCGAGGAACACCATTCGGTCGAATGGTGTTTTTGTTTGATATTCATTTAGTAATTTCTACTTGATTCGAAATTGATTAAAGAATCAGCTCACTTTAATACAACGTTTATGGTATTATTTAATAAAATCATCATTGTGTTAAAGGGAGGTTTGGCATGTATACGATTGACGAAGCATTTGAAATCTTATCGAAGAACAAGCTCACAAGCCACAAGGAGACGGTCCGCAACTGGGTACGAAAAGGCGTGATCCGGGCAGAACCGCTCGAGTCACGTAAAAAAGGCTATCGGATCAGTGAGGAGGCGCTGGAACAGTTCATCAAAGAACGGATGCCGGAAGGATGGGGGCTGTATCCGGAGTCGGTGACGGGGGAAGCAGGGGATGTCGTCAAGAATGAAGAAGAGGCCCCGTATCATGTCGAAATCGATATAGAAGCGATTAAAGAAAGGGCTCGCGAGGAGATGTGGTACGAGCTTCTCGGTAAATTCGTGTTCGAGGATTACTTCGTCCTGAAGAAGTCCGAGGTCAAGGTTGCCGTCGAGCATATGCGGTATTCAAAAGAGTTTGAAGCCGAAGTATGGGAACGTTGCTCGGAGCACACGTGGGGCCACGCAACACCACGAGTCCCCTACCTGCTCGATTACTTCATGTTCGAAGGAGAGCGGATTCCCTTCAATAAAGATTTCGGTGGAAGAGATGAGCAAATCATCCACGCGTTAATTGAGAAAATTCGGCTCGACAAAGTGAAGAGAAAACGTAAATGAATATAAAAAGACATTCTCTTAAAAAATGGAGAATGTCTTTTTTACAATCATCATTGTTTTAATTTTTGGGTTGAAATCATTCCCCGACCATCCCGTCATTGTCGTTATCACGCATATAAGGATAAAGCCAATGGTCGCTCATTATCGGCATCGTGAAACCGGCGTCTTTCGCCTATTGAATCGTCACCTGACCGTCTCCATTCGTATCTCATCACCAGCAGGCTCGTTCGTGGCTGGGGATTCCAACTCACTTTCTGTGAGTGCCTCGTTCAACTCGTCCGGATTGACCTTGTCGAACGAGTCGGTAATCACATTTCTTTGGACCGCATATGTGTATTGGTAATGTGATGTAATATATGTTTTCGTATCTAGATATGTGATGATCATTTTAAAGTCAATCGCGCCGCCGTCCTTACGGATAACATGTCACCTGTCGAGCTTACTGTATTCGACGCCTGAAACCTTAACGACCGTCTGACATGACACGGATCAATTTACAATGCTCATTCGTGGACGCACAATACTCGCAATCCCCATATTTGATATCGACAGGTCCTTCTGTAATAGTCGCCACACTTGATTCCGTGGTGCCCGGCTCGGACGTCTTGATGTTTTTCCTCTGTCGTAAGTATTTTTTCTGTGTTCTCTACTGTAGAGGAACTGCTCTCTTGGGAACATCAGGAAAATAAAGGTATAGCTTGAGGTGCGGCTGAGTAAGTGAAATTCATTTCCTTTCTCTTTGAATGAATAGTTTCAGTATTACCAATTCTTTTATTTATCTGACTGTGAATCCAAGTTGTTTGAGACTCGTGTATATCCAATTTCATCATTAAGGACCTCTGTTCGTTTGCTTACTCATCAAATATAAAAAACGAACATTGATAAAAAGATGAGTTAATGGACAATTAAGACAAAATGAAAAGGACTATTTAAAGCCCTTTTCATTTTTTGTGAAAAGATAAACAAATATGTCTTTCTAACGTTCGTTTAAAAAACTAGAGCGGCGTTCAATTTATTCAAGACATTTTTATTTTTTTCAATAGCCTTAACTATTCTCGACTGTTCTTGTAGAGGCGGTAAAGGAATTAAAGAAAGTCCAAAAGTTGTACCTGAAATCTCTTTGAAAGTTGTACCTGAAGCTTTTTTTTGTAAATAAGGAGTCATGACTTTTAGCGCGTAATAAATATATTCAACGTCGACTAAAATAGGAGAAAATGATTTGCATCCCTGATTCGTAGCATAATCAGTTGTCATAATATTAATATGTCCAATTGGTGCTCTGCTAGAATAAACTATCGAATTTTTAGGAATTAATTGAGCAGAAGAATTCGATAGCCCCTGAGAAGTAATGACTCTATCTGAAGTTGATAAGTATTTAGAATTTTTATTTTTCCCCATATCGCTTGGTGTAATCCAAGTGATATTACCATTCCAGTAATCAGGAACTGCCGTTTTAGGAGTACCGCCAGAAGTAATAATTCCAATATTTTTTAACCGCACCCATGCCCAAGTTTCAGGAATATCAAAAGGAATTTCTTCTTCAGTTATAGGAGGCAACGATTTTTCTTTCTTAATGATTTTTTCTTTAATCATTTGTTCTTTTTGTTCAGATATTTGTTTCAATAACTTTGAAGCGGGTTCATCTGAAGTATCTTGATTAACTAATTTACCTTGTATTGCGTAATGGAGAATTGATTTTTCTAAACGTTTTGGAAAGATTTTTTTTTCTTCTTCAAGGTTTGTATAGTAGTAATGATATTCTTTAACTTTTGCTAATAAAGCATCTATTTTTTCAGATATTAATTTTTGTTCTTCTAGAGGCGGAAGAGGAACAATCAACTCTTTTAGAACTTTTGTTTTTATACCTTTTACAGTAGTGCCTGTAGCCATTTTTAAAATTTGAGTCTTTGCTTGATTTGACATTAAATAATAAAACAAAAACTTATTATGGCAATTAGTATTCACTTGGATTGTAATTAAACGTTGTGCTGTAGCAAATAGTTGATCTAAATTATTTATAGCCACATTACCTAATGGAGCCTCAGTTGTGAAAAAGATATTTCCTTTTTGAGGGTATCCTCTAGTCATCCACTTTGGGTAATCTTCTTCGGAAATAAACTCAGCTGGCTCTAAATTTATAAAACCATCTTTTATGTTTTTTGCGGTAATTAATCTAACTCCAGAACTGGTTTTCTTAGGAGTACGACCACGGTAATCAATAAAAGTTGTAAAATCACCTAATTTATAAGTCTCCCAGTGTACGGGAACAGAAAAATCATTTAAAAATTCTTTTCTTGTTAAATCTTTATTTGATTCATTAGATTGGAGGATTAATTCTCCTGAAAAAGCCAGTTGTAAAAGTGATTTTTTCACTTGATTTGCATTCATTTAACTTCACCTAACATAGATTGAATTTCACTTAAGATACTATCGATTTCATGATTTAGACGTGAGCGCTCTGCTACATAGTTTTCTATCAGTTCTTGAGGCTCTAAGATAACTTCTTCATCTTGAGGGAACTTACATAAATCAAGGTTGTACTTCCGGTCGATAATTTCTTCCGCTGTAAACTTACGTGCTTTTTCGTTCTTTCCATCGATGATTTCTACACGATTATTCCACCACTCTAAGGCAGGTTCAAAATGTTCTAGTTTGATTGGACGTGTTTTAGAAAAGTTTTTATACCCTTCTGGCATGTCTAATCGGTAAACCCAAACATCTTCTGTCGGTTTTGTTTTATCAAAGAACAACATATTTGTGTGGATGGATGTATATGGTGCGAATACGCTATGCGGCAACCGGATAATCGTATGCAAATTGAATTCTTTGATCAGTTTTTCTTTAATCGCGAGCTTCGATCCATCTTCACCAAACAAAAAACCATCTGGTAAGATGACGCCAGCGCGACCATCTTTTTTCAACCGGTACATAATAACAGACATAAACAAGTCAGCCGTTTCACTACTGCGTAATTCGAGTGGGAAATTCATTTTAATCCCATCAATCTCTGATCCGCCGTAAGGAGGATTCATTAGAATGACTTCAAATTTTTCACGTTCTGAATAATCTCGTACATTCTTTTCTAAAGAGTTACCATGCACAATCATTGGATTATCAATGTCATGGAGCAATAAGTTCGTAATGGCGAGTAAGTAAGGAAACGCCTTCTTTTCAATCCCGAAGACAGAAGCATTATAGAGCTCTCGTTCCTCTGTTGTCGTGACTTGTTGAATTAAGTGATTCAACGATGAAGTTAAGAATCCACCGGTTCCACAAGCGAAGTCGGCGACACGCTCTCCGAGTTGAGGATTAGTGACTTGTACCATAAAGTCAGTCGTCGCACGGGGAGAGTAGAACTCTCCCGATGCGCGCTGTGCTTGAAGATCCTTTAAAATTTGTTCATAAATTTCGTTAAAGGCATGACGTTCTTTGTAGTCAGTAAAATCAATTTCATCAATAACGTTTACGACCTGGCGTAAGAGCACACCATTTTTCATATAGTTGTTCGCATCTTCAAAAGCAAATTTGACGATGGATTTACTTACCGGTGTCAATTCGTCTACCGGAAGCGTTTTAAGAGTAGGGAAAAGAGTACCGTTCACGAAATTGAGAAGTGCTTCTCCTGTTAAGGATTTTCCGTCTTTCTTATCGACGGCCCAATTTTCCCAACGGCATTCTTCTGGAATGATGGAAGTGTAGTTATCGTCATGCAACTCCCATTGTTCTTCTTTAGCTGCATAGACTTTAAGGAACAAAATCCAAACGATTTGTTCGAGACGCTGCGCGTCACCAGAAATTCCGGCGTCGTTACGCATAATGTTTTGCATATTCTTTACAAACGAGGTGATTGACATGAATTACAACTCCTAGGAAATATAAATTTCATCTTTTAATTGTTTTAATGCATTTAAATACTCTTTTTTTCCACCAAAAGCCTTAACGATTTTAAGTGAACTGCCGAAACGCTGAAACTCTGGGAGTTCAAGAACGGTAGTGCCGTCAATTTCTTTGACCCCTTCATTTTGGTACTTATCAAGCAATAATTCGAGGACATCACGAGCCACATCTTGATACTGGTAGATATAACCACGTTTTTTCACGTTGTTCGCTCGCTCAGTCTTTGTCAGTGGTTTTTGATCGTACGCTAAGTGACAAATCAAATCAAACTCATCGAGATTCTTCAAGTGTGGTTCCTCGTCGAACAAAGCCTCTAATAAAACACCGTGCTTCTTCAGTTCATCAAGAAGTGATTGTTTTTGTTCGGTACTTTTCCATTTTCGTAAAAACTCTTCTAACGTGGCATATTCACTACGAATATTGCGCTTCGTATAATCAATCAAATTTTCAGTGATGAGTTTTCCGCCCACATCATAATAATAAACACGTTCATTAGAAATTCGTACATCGACATCGTTGACTCGATATTTTTTGGGTGCTGCGTAATAGTCATCTTCATCACCGTTTCCGCCTGGAAGTCCAGTAGGAGAAGGGGTGTTCGTATTCGGTGTTCCACTAGGATCATTTGTTTCGTCCGGTAGCTCACCATCTTCAGGCACTTCGTAAATGACTTCAGGGTCTCCATCAAACTCTGGATCAGCAAATAGACGACTAACATTACGGAAGTCCATGATAGTGAAGTATTCTTTTCCAAATTCGGGATCAAGACGGGTCCCTCGACCAATAATCTGCTTAAATTCAGTCATCGAGTTGATATTTGAATCGAGTACGATGAGGCGACACGTCTTAGCATCGACGCCTGTAGTTAACAATTTCGATGTGGTCACAATTGTCGGATATTGGCTTGAACGATCGATAAAGTTGTCGAGCTGCGCCTTCCCCTCAGGCGTATCACCCGTGATGCGCATGATGTACTTTGAATTCTCTCTTACTAAGTCAGAGTTAAGATTGACTAATGCGCTGCGCATACGTTCTGCGTGGTCGATGTTTGCACAGAACACAATCGTCTTCATATACCGATCATGCTTTTTTAAGAATTCTGTGATTCGTTTGGCGACCTCTTCGGTGCGTCCATCAATAATCATGTTTCGATCAAAATCGGAAATGTTATACTCTCGATCTTCAATCTCATTTCCGAACATATCGACTTTCCCTTTTTCAGGGCGGTAACCTTCTAAATCACGATCTAACCCGACTCGAACGACTTTATATGGAGCAAGGAATCCGTCATCAATTCCTTGTTTTAAACTGTACGTATAGATCGGTTCACCGAAATACGTAATGTTTGAAGTGTCCTTCGTTTCTTTTGGCGTAGCAGTCAAACCAATATGTGTCGTATCGGGCCCACTGAAGTATTCTAACACTTTACGCCAGCGACTTTCTTCTTTAGCTGATCCACGATGAGCCTCATCGATAATAACTAAATCGAAAAAGTCAGGCTCGAATTGTCGGAAAGGCTCCATTCCATCTTCACCAGCTAACTGTTGATAGAGCGCTGTATAGACTTCGTAAGCGCTATCGAGAACTCGATTTTCTACTTTTGTCATGACTTTTTCAAACGGCTTGAAGTCGTTGATCATGGTTTGATCAACTAAAATATTACGATCGGCTAAGAAAAGAATCCGCTTCTTAATCCCAGCTTTCCAGAGACGATAGATAATTTGGAAGGCAGTATAGGTTTTCCCCGTTCCTGTTGCCATAACGAGCATGATACGGTTTTGGCCTTGGGCGATTGCATCAAGCGTACGGTTGATTGCGACACGTTGATAGTAGCGCGGTGTTTTATCACCGAGTTGATAGTAATACGGCTCATTGATTAATTCTTCTTGTTCGGTGCTTAAACCGGCATCTTGTTGATAGCGTGACCAAAGAACATCGTGAGAAGGGAACTCTGACAATGAAATCGTCCGTTCTTCACCCGTTAAGCGATTGTGTTCAACGAATGCATCCCCATTCGAACTGTAAGCATAGGGGATATCCAAGATTTCCGCATAATCAATAGCTTGTTGCATTCCTCCGCCTACTGGATGATTGTTATCTTTGGCTTCGATGATCGCCAAGGGATAGTTGCTTTTGTGCATTAACAAATAGTCTGCACGTTTGCCTTCAGCTCTAGCAGTCAAATTACCACGAACAATTACACGTCCATCAGTAAAGTAATGCTCAAAATAAATTTGAGACTGCATGTCCCAGCCAGAATTTAAAATGGCGGGAGTAATGAATTTATTTTTGATGTCTTCTTCGGTCATAGCGTGCTTCGGTTTCATAGATGCTCCTCCTTAGGGCTATCGAGATCTTCTATAGATATTTTACAGCAATTGGGTGTTAGAACCTTAACCAATATTTTTATAGATGACTTTTTAAATTGTTTTTCATCTATAAACAGTGTCTTCTGATCGATTTTTCATTGCTTGCGTGTCTAGAACAAGGCCTATAAGCAGCAAATCAATCTTTAGAGGTAAATAAAGGTTCAGGATAACACCCGCTTCGAAACCTAGATGTAGATTACATGAACGATGACGCCTTCAGAGGTTGTTACGTATGGGTAGGAGAAATGTTGTAGAACTCTTTTAACTGGGTCAACGTCACTTCGATTCCAACTTGTTCGAGACGTTCTTTCACTTTCGCGAATAAACTTTCAATCATTGGTAAACGGACCTCATCTTCACCGTAATGAATTTTACGATGACAATTTGGACATAAGCACACGATATTCGCAGCTCGATCTAGATCCACTTCAGGAAACTTCGGATGATTGGAGATTCCAACAAAATGATGAGCCTCAGCATATCTTTGGCCGGTGCTCTTTGAAAGAAATGTTTCATGATTTTCGTTCAATTCACAGGTGTAATTCGCACGAACTAAAGCTAAAGCTGCTTCTTTTGCACTGCGAGGGTAACGCGCTTTTCCTAAGTTATCTGTAACCACTGTTTTAGGGGGCCGTGGTTCTTCTTTTGGCTCATCAGAAGAATCTACTTTTAACTCATTGGCGAGCTTTTGAAAACTTTCTTCGTCAGTTTCTAGAAATTCTAGATCATCTTCTAAAAGAAGATAGTCGTTAAGTTCTTCTGCATTCCTTCCATTCAGCAGCACAACAATTTTATTGTATGTTTCTAGCAGACTTCTGAAATCGTTTATCATTTCAAATTCATCTGGGAGCGAACTAGCATCATAGTATTTTCCGCAGATGTGACCTGCCTCATACCCAAACGCTAAACTCGCTTCTGAGTGAAGATCGATGGTTGTTAACTGAAATTGACTAGGAATTTCAATTCTCGAACGGATAATTTCCGCTGTCTTTTGAATTTTTTGTCGTCCTTCCTTATCTCTGTATTTATTTCGGAAGTACGTATACCCCTGGTTTAAACTCAAATAAAATCCAGACATATCTTCTCTAAATAAATAGACTACATAGTATCCGCGCTGCGCGCTCGAGGTCACGCTACGGTCGAAAACACCTATCCATGGAACTCTAGCCCAAACCCCTTTTCCTGGAGAACCAATCACTTTGTAACGACTACTATCAATCTTTAGTGCATCGTTTACTATTTTGACCAGATCATTGCGTAGGAAATCAGCTAAAGAATTATCTTTAAATGATTTCTCTTTTTCAGTGGGGTAGTTTTCAAGAATTTGCTTAAATGCCGTTACACACGATGAGGGTTCACTTACTTTTTTAGTAGCTTGTGCAATTGAAACGTGAGGGTTTACAAAGTATTCAGCGGAAATAGAAAAATGATTGGCTAACTTTGTTAATGTTTCTAGATCGAGTCGCTGCGTCCCGTTTTCGATCTTATTCAGCATGACATGGCGTACCCCGATAGCTTGAGCTAAGTCTCGTAGACTAATGCTGTGGTATTCACGTAGCTTTTGTACCTTCATCCCTACTTCATTTGTTTCATTATTCATATTATACCTCCTCAAAGTCGAATTAAAATAGCGTTTGTTTCGATTTTATTTTATTGTTTGTTAATAATATATCATTTAGATTGTATCTTTAAAAGTATTTTTTGGAACATATTTATTCGATTTGAGACGACGATTTTTTTATTTTCTGTAGCTTGCGTCCTGTTTCCGTACTCTAGCTCGCTGGTCGTCAGTGCAAGGGACGTCAAAAAAATGACGCGCCCTCCGGCCCGTCTTCCTTCGCTTTTGGCTCAAAGCAAGGCTTTTCGCTCGTTGGCTACGGAAGCCTGGTCCTCCGTTTGCTCTACGCATTTTTTTGAGGCTCTCCCTGCGGTCGCCCTTGCACCGTCTCCCGACGCTCGCTGCGTTCCCGTCAACAGGACGCACAACGGTGTTCGTTCTGAGGACAGCTTATCCGAAAGGGGACAAACCATCATGGAACTATCGTCAATCATCGAGGTCATCCGTATCAAACAAGAGGTTCGCGAGGAAATGGTCGCCCTCGAGCACGCCGTCATCCAGTCACCCGACAACGCCCGACAAATCGGGGCATCCTTTATCGGGGATGATGACCGGGAGGTGTTCCTCGTCATCATGCTCAACACGAAGAATCGGGTCATCGGCGTCCATCGGGCGCATGTCGGGAGCGTCAATTCGAGCGTCGTCCATCCGCGAGAAATCTTCAAATGCGCCATCTTGAACAATGCCTCGTGCATCATCGCCTGTCACCAACATCCGAGCGGGGACCCGAGCCCGAGCCGGGAGGACATCCTCGTCTCCGAACGGTTACATGAAGCGGGGGACCTCATCGGCATCCCGGTGCTCGACCATCTCATCCTCGGGTCGGACGAGTCGTACGTCAGCATGAAACAGCGAGGTTACATGGGTTGAACGGAATGGAATGGGGCCGGGGGACCGGTCCTGGTCCGTCCGGTAAGGGCAAGGAAGAAAAACGTGCGTTTTTCTTTGACGGGATGGGCGACTCGCGTTGCTCTCGCCTGGATCCAGAATTCGAATCCGGAAAAAGGAATGTTTTCGCGTGGCGAAAACAAATGATTTGGTGAGAAGTCAAAGGCATAAAGAAATCACGTTGCTCTGTCTTTTCATGAATGTGTATTTGTGATGAATTGATGAAAAAATGGGTGCTTGTTTGGTGAAAATGGTCGTTTTTCCTACGTAAGCCCTGGGCTTGTTTCAAACAAGCCCAGGGCTTATATGAAACAAGTCGAGATGTTGAGAGGTCAGATTCAAGGTATTGTTGAGCTATCAACAGGAGAGGATGATTCAAATGAGTCACACATTGGACCAACAAACGATCAAAGAGATGAAAGAGGTATTGCTTAGAAGACTTCCTGAACGGATGGATATCGATCCTGAGGCATTCGAGTTGGTGAGCATGGATATCCTTTGTGAGGTGAAAGAAGGGGAACGATTAAAACAAATGACGGTCTTCTTTAATACGAACACGCTTCAAGTACATAACTGATTGTTTCGAAATGTATACATGTATACTTGTAGATTTGTATACATGTATACATTTTTATTTAGTGAGTCTTTGAACGAAGCGTGAATCCCATAAGTATTGGGAATTGGTCTATAAAAACTGAAAGGGGTGAGGCGTGATGGACGAGCGGATACTTGATGACTATGCGTTCGATGGATTGGATCCGTTCGTCCGGACCGTGTTCTCTGAATTGATGGAGCGTCCCGATTGGATGCGCGTCGTCGACAGGGAACATGGCGTCGAGAAGGTCGTCCGGTTCGATGAAGGACGGAACTCGCCTTACTTCCGCGTGGTGATCTATGTAGATTCTGAAGAGCGTCCGATTAAGATCGTATATCTATATGGGACATGGGTGGTGGGGAATGGAGACGTCAGTTTTGTGGTCTCAGAGCTCTCCAAGGGTGTATTCGAATATGAAGTGATGCATGTCCATTGGCTCATCAAGTATCGGTTCGAGGATTGGAGCGTGTTTGAAGACGGGGCCTGGGAGAAGGAATGGTGATCCGGGCTCATGCGTGAGCGTCTAACGCCAGGAGGCGAAGTCGCTCATCGCACCGCTGCCTCCCTGACGGTCCGATACTCAACGCCGCATCTCTATGTTCCTGGCCCTTTCTGACGGGAGGCACGGAGCGTAAGAGCAAGGTCAAAACCAAAAACGTGGGCGTGTCTCACGCCACGCGAGGAACACCATTCGGTCGAATGGTGTTTTTTATAAATGATTTTGACTTAGATCATTAAATGATCTAAGCCTCACTGTAAATTTCTTTTTTCAATGTTTTCCTAAGTACCCGACATCTTAAAATGGCTTATTTGATGCTATTAAAAGCGGATGAAGGTCGGGATATTTTGCTTCAGATTAGTAAATCGTTCGATATTGTAGATATCGTCAGGATCAATAACCGATTCGAGCTCATGAAGCGCATCAGGTAGACTATCTAGTAGAGTTTTCTTTGCTTTCAAGATGGCATGAGCAAGTGCATCGGATGTAGCGTACCGCTCCAGAGACAACTGAACTGTGAGTTTGATATCGCTAGAAGCATTGAGGTCATCGTCAAATATTACGTAACTAGCGAGTGCATCCAACATTTTGGTTGTATATGAGAAGGATGGGAGCTCAGCAAAAAAATTGGTACCATCGTCTAAATTGTGTCTAATCTCTAAATGACTGCGTCCATGTGAAATTTTGAATTCGAACTCATCTACGTATAACATTACTTCGACAGTCTGCATTTTGCTTGTTACATTGACGCGTGTGTACTCTCGACTACCTCGGCTACGCCGACGGATTTCACCGCGTGCGATAGAAGCGAAGGCTTCAGGTATATCGTCTTCAAAGAAAAAAACGTCTGCGGCTACCCATTTAAGCTCATTCTCATCATTTTTAACTTGGATTTGTCCCCATCGTACATCTTTAACTGTATAGGTATTAAGGTGCGAAATGGATTGAGAGGTGTATGTTCGCGCGACCACACGTTCGCCGATTTTAGGCGCACGAGCTTGGGTAAGGCAATTCTTGCAACGGGACAATGCTCTCATTTTTTCTTCACGTGTATAAGACATAAACAATATCTCCTATTCAAACGTGCTAGCAAGCACTTTATTTAGTATTATTTTCAGCTGATCTAATCATGTGATGATAACTGTTTAGCTATGTATGTAATTCATTTTTTGTCATGTGCGCGCTACATTGGATGATTTGCTGTGAAACGTTAGTCGGCTTAATTTTTAGATATCTTTGGAGGATTTTGAACTATTATCAGTTTTTTTAAAGTAATTAATAGTACGAAAAAGGAACCTGGGTTATTTTTATATTAGGTTTCATGTGAAATATTAAAGCAATATGGTTAAAGCCTAATTATAATGAGACTATATTGAATAATTTTACAATAAATTCATACGAGGTGATAGAGGATGAATAAATGGATCAAGATTGGGAGTGCCGTTCTATTTAGTGGAGTGCTATTGGTGTCGCCATATGGGGAAGCATCGGCCGCTGCGAGCATCAAAGTCCATTACATCGATGTCGGGCAAGGAGACGCCATCTACATCAAGATGCCAAGCGGTGAGGATGTCATCATCGACGGTGGGAACAAAGGAAAGGGCGATGTCATCGTCGCCTACCTTAAAAAGCAAAAAGTGGACGACATCGAGGTGTTGATCTCGACGCATCCGGACGCCGATCATATCGGTGGGTTAGACGAAATCTTGGATGCCTATCGTGTCGAGAACGTCTACGCGCCGAAAGTGAAGCACACTACCCAGGCCTACAAAGACTTCCTTCAAGCCGTCAAACGGGAAGGGAAGACCATCAAAACGGCACAGGCCGGAGTGAAACTGCCAATCAAAGGTGTGAGTGCGAAATTTGTCGGTCCGGTCAAATCCTACTCGAACAGTGACTTGAACAATTGGAGTGCAGTCCTTCATGTCACGTACAAGAAGAACACCTTCTTGTTCACAGGGGACGCGGAACATGTTTCTGAGAAGGACATGATGGCGAAGAAGCAGACGCTCCGGGCGGATGTCTTGAAAGTGGGCCATCACGGTGCCAAGACGTCGACGAGTAGCACGTTCCTGAACACGGTCAAACCTAAGCATGCCATCATCAGCGTCGGGAAGAACAGCTATGGGCACCCGACGTCCGAAGTGGTGACGAACTTGAAGCGACAAAAAGTGAATACGCTTCGTACAGATAAAAACGGCACAATCATCATCACAGGGAACGGCTCAAGCTATGCCGTGAAAAAATCAAAATGAAGCGACGTAAAGGAATCATCGACCGCTTTGAAGAGGATTTGGCTGTTGTCGAATTCGGGGAAGTGATGGAGGACATTCCAAAGTCGCGACTCCCTGATTCGATTCAATCTGGGGATGTACTTTGGTTTTACGAAGATGGACGAGTTGAGATAGATTCAGAGGAAAAGCAACGATTATCAAAAGAAATCGATGCGTTGATGGACGAGCTTTGGGAAGATTGATGAGATTTTTATTTTTTAAGGATGGTGGTGGCAGATGAAATTTAGATGTATATGCAAAGAATGTCGCATAAAAGATAAAAATGATTTTTTTAGCAAAGAAGAATTTCAAGGATTAAATTACTTTCATGTATTAAATCATTATCACTTTGACGAAGAATATGCATATGCCAAAAAGGATATTTATATAGAAGTAGATGTGCAAGACAAGAGAGGTTTTATTTTTGAGTGTAAAGAAGGACATGTGTCTGTCGGAGCGGTGAGTATAGAAACTTATGAATTATTGTATGATCGAGCAATATTTGCTTATGACGATGCTTACTATAGAGAAACAGTTGCCAACCTAGCTGCTTCAATAGAAAGGTTTCATGAACACTGTGTCAATTTGATGCTGTACATAGGTGAAATTGAACAGGAATATGTCCATTCGCTTTGGAAGAGAGTTAGTAAACAATCTGAGAGACAATATGGGGCTTTTTTGTTTCTTTACTTGAATTTATTTAAATTACCACCGCCAGAAATGAAGAAAATCAACAACAAGCTTGAATGGTTATCTTTTCGAAATAATGTAATCCACTCAGGATATTTCCCTTCAAAAGAAGAAGCAGAGAAATCGATCGAAATCACTTCACAATATATCAAAGAAATAAGAGAAAAGTTTATGAGTGAAATTGGCAAAGGTCAGGTGCTTAATTATCACCATGAGCAAGATATAAAAACGTACGACGACTTAATCGAAACATATCAACGGAGTGGGGGCTCTGATTTAGAAAATGTCGATATATCTGATGTGATTATTATTCCTTATCTAAACATAAAGAAATATAAAGAAACTTATATGAGTGACAGTACTTCAAATATGAGTGACAGTACTTCAAAAATTGAGAAGAGTTTAGAAGAAAAAATTATGGAATTCAAACGACTTAACTTAACAGCATATAGGTTCTAAGTACTGAATGCTTAATATGTTAAAAAATGATGTAGTGAAAAAAGGAGGTTCGAGCGAGTGGAAAGTACTTTGTATTTAAAGTTGAAAACAGGTGAGCAATATAAAGTCGATAATTTTACGGATTTAAACGTATTTCTAGAAGTCATTGACGAATTTATAAAGTTCAATCATATGACGGATAACTATATGAATGACTTTTTTAAATTAAGTGTCGATGATGGGAACGCCCTTGCCTTCAACGTATTGGAAATTCGAACGGTATATCAAAAGAACAGCATAGAAAGTAACTAGTATGGGACTTTTAAAAGCCCCATACTTAAAAACTAAATTAAGCGTTCAATATTCAACAATGCAGTTCTAGAAAGAGATTTCTTTTCATTATCGAGCAACACATTATGCCAACTAGATTCAAGATTTTTGAGGATTGGTTTTTCCACCTTATTGTTCTTTTCTAAGTCATGTAATGGATGAACTGTTCTTTCAGGGTCAAAATGACCACTGATCAAAGGTTGAGTGGGTAGCGCGACAGTGTAGGCAACGAGTCCATCTTCACTAAAGTCATGATTATTGGCAATGCCGAACTGTTGAAACCCAAGTCCCTTACCATGAATATACATAAGTGGCTCATCGACGCGATCCAGCATCAGGTTCGTTTCGAGGGTCGCTTTTGCATTTAGATAGGATTCTACTTCTTCGGGAAACACACCTTGTACGGCGTGAACCCGTTCGTAGAGTGTGAGGTCGGAGTCTTTCCATCCCATACGCTGATCTAGTTGCTCGATATATTCAAGTAGAGTCTGTTCCTTTTCTTGCTCCAACGCGCGTACCTTTTCTAAGTGTGACTCGATATGATCAAGGAAGGTCGCGGATGTCTGATGGACTTCTTGCAACAACTTTTCTTTGTCGAGGAGCTCCTTGTCTTTCGTCCAACCGGCCAGATAGGAGAGTGAGAAGTCGTCCGTCGGGAACCCGAGCTGATGTGAGACGACATAGGCGACCATCTCGGCCTGGAACTCCTTCTCGGGTGCCGTGAGCGGTTGGTCTCGTTCAAGATTCCGTTCCTGGTTGTGGAGCTCTGCGTGGGCGAGCTCGTGGATCAGGACGTTGACGTCTTCAATCGATGTGTTCCGCGGGTTCAAGGCGATCGCATGCAGCTCCGGATAGTAACAACCCTTCGCAGTCCCGATCTCATCGAGCGGTTCCTCCAATAGCGTCACATTCCGGGCATCCGCGAGCGTCGTCAAGGCGTCACGGATGTCTTGTTCGTTCTCAATCCCGCCGTCCCGGTGATACCGTTTGAAGATGTCCGAGACCTCGATTCCTTTCTCGCGCGCGTCGGTTTGCGTGTACTCGAACACGTGACCGATCTTGAAGTACATCATCTTCCGTGACGAGATGCGTCCTTGTTTCACGCCTTCCTTGATTGGCTTCGGTGCCTTGCTGAGCGGTACCCATTCGTCTTTATGCAGGGCGTACGTCACCGGGTTCGGGACGAACACTTTGATGCCACGCTCACCTTTTTGGACCTGCGCGCCTTGCTTCTCCCAGAATGGATAAGAACCGACCGCGACCGCACCAGGAAATTGGGACTCGATCAAGACCGCGTTCCGCATCGAGTATTGATGGAACTTGCCGAGGAACTGCAGATGTTCTCGAATCTTTTCTGGGCTCTCGAAGTAGCTGTCGATTTGTTGTCCCATCTGTTCGGTCAAGGCCTCGAGCTCGGCCTTCCGTTCTTCGTTCGTCTTCATCTTGGCCATCGTGTCAGACTCCTTCCTTCAACAAGTCGGTGACAGATTCATCACTATCCGCAAAATCGTTCAGTTCACGTTCAAGTTGTGGCAACGTTTCCGGGATATCGAGTAACAGCCGTGTCCGTTCGAAATTGACGGGAAGCAAGACGATCTCGTCTTTTGCAATGGCGGTTAAAAGCTGATGCTCAGATATTGATATCGGGATGTTGTACTGTTTTCCATAGATGAGGACCGTGACGCTTTTCGGTTGAAGCGTCAACAGTTGTCCCATCGTGAAGGGACGGTCAAGTGGTCGCATAGGATTCATCCTCTCTCAAAAGTTAGTGTGTCCTTCTTCTGTTTTTGGTGCTCGATGCGTTCCTGGACGATACGTTCCGCCGTCTCGAGGAACGTCGGCTTGAATTGGTCCGTCGTCATGATGTCCTCGATGCCCTCGGTCTGCATGAGTGCTTGTAGGAGCTCTGTCAGGATCTGTCCGTGCCGATCAGAGCGGTTCGCGGCGAGTCGAATCCGCTCGAGTTCCGTTGAAACCTGTTCATTCATCATTTCCTCGATATGACGGGATACCTGCGTGCTAATTGAGCGGATGAGGAACTGCATGTCCCACTTCTCGTCGGCCAGTTGTCTATGCTCGTCTGCGATGTGGTCGATGACTTGACCGAGGTGGCCGAAGCGTTTGTCGTCGGCGAACTCTTCCAAATACGCGACCGTCTCCGGCTTCAATCGAAGACGGATCTGTCTCAACTCTTCCATCGTCCTCCCTCACTTTCCATATTCGATGTCTCGTTCCAACTGTTCGAAAGCACGTTGATTCTTCAAGTGTTCGAATTCGTCGTTCATGTGCCGCTCGATCCGGTAGAGTGATTCGTTGAATATTTTTTGTTGGTTGAATGCGCGTCGGATCGGATGTTTTGGGGCTCCTTTTTTCTCCAATATCACCTGTTCTTTTGACAAGTCGCGCATCTCTGAGAGGATGGCATTCCCCATCCGGGTGTAGAGGTCCTGTCGTTTCGTCGTCCGGTAATGCTCGGCTTTCTCCGTGTCGCCGTAGCTGCGACGATGGAACGCTACCTCCTGCTCGAGTCGCGCGTTGAAGGCTTGAAACTCTGATTTGAAGTGAATGTCGATATAACTGTCGGTCAGACGATTGAGCGATTCACGGAGCGGTTGCATCCCGTTCATGTTGTAGCGCCATTGACGTTTGTCTTCCGGCAACCGCTCATAGATGTCCTTGAACTGACGGACGAGCTCCGGATGCAGGACACGGTTCGGGAGCGTTTGGATCTTCCGGTTCCGTTTATGGGCGATCAGTTCGTCTCTTATGAACGCGTTCAGTTTCTCCTGTTCTTTCGTCCGGTCGGCGAGGGAATGGATGACCTTCGACTTCATCAGCTCGATTGATTTCGGTTTGCGTTTGCCGCGCTCGCGTATATGGCTCGTCTCGACGATGGCGACATGTACGTGAATGTTGTCGGTGTTGTAATGCACGGCACCGGTCCAGTAGGCGTGGACCATCTTTTCTTTTTGGAGCATTGCCTCGACCGCGTTCCGCGTCGCCTGGATTAATCGTTTCTCGTCGATGAGGTCGTCGTGGAGCACACCGGTCTCCCGTAGCCAGGTGTTATCGAATGAGATGACGTCCTGCCAGAGAATGCTCCCTTTCTCTTGCGCTTGCTTGAAGATGTCGCGGACGGCGCGCCGCTTTCCGTCGTTCAACCGGTCGTCCTCGCGTGTAAACAGACCGCTCGACTTCGTCTCGTCTTCCATATAGTCGTGATACGTCTCGAACTGTTCGCGGCTGTCTTTCGCATCCGGTCGATTGATGTATTCGAGGTATGTCGTGTACTGACGCGATTTCTTTTTTGTACTAGGCACCTTGAACTTCGACTTGATGACGACACCGGGTGTCTCACGCATCCTGCATCACCTCGTTCAACAAACGGGTCACTTCGGCGAGCTCGTCCGCACTCCGTTTCAGGTGGAGCGTGTTCGCCTCGAGCTGTCGTTCCAGTCGCTCGACCTGCGTCGATTGGATACCGTTCGCGCACCAGGAGGCAAGCAGTTCTTTCAAGTATTGTTGCCGGGAGCGATTGTGTTCCTTCGCCCATTCATCGATTTGCTTCACGATGACGGGGTCGATGTCGCGGAGTAACAGATCCATTTGCCTGACCACCTTTCTGGAGGCTGTATATTGCCAATGTCCTAAAAGTTCGTTCAAAGAGCATAAGGGGAAACTGCTATCACTTGTCGTGATAGCCCAGGCAGAGCCTGGGGTTTCCGTGATATCACCAAAAGTCCGAAAACGGCACGAAATGTGCCAGTAAAACCAGCGATTTGGCACGAAATGTGCCACTTAAATCGACAGTTCTCGGAGCCGGACGCGCAGTTTGTCGTGCTTTTCTTCGAGCGCTTTGACGGACTGTTCGAGCTTTTCGAGTTCAAGTGTGAGCTCGTCACGCTTCCGACCGAGGTCGAAGATCTCGTTCTCCTGTTCGACCTGTTCGTCGAGCGAGAGGTAGGGGAGTTCACTTTCAAGTTCCTCTTTGTCACTATCGAGTCGCTTGATCTGTTGCCGCTGCGCTTCGACCGACTGCTGCGTCGTGTCCAACTGTTTCTCGGTCTCCGCGAGCTCATCCTCGACGAACAATCTCGTGAAAGTTGTCTCGTCAGATGAATCGTGGCTCGCCTGTTCGATGGTCCGACGGTCGGCATAAAGTGACGTTAAAAGACCATCCTCTCGTTCCTCAGGTGTGAGTTCCTCGATTGATTGCGATTCATTCAATCCATAGATTCGAACAGCCAGCTGGTCGAAGCCGTTCGGCACGTCTTTCAATTCGAGCACATATTGGTCGCTCCGTTCATACAGCAAAGTGACTTCCTTCTCAGAATCCGGACGCGCCTTATAGACGTAGCGGAAGAGATAGTCATTCGTGTTACCTGGTGTCTCATCGAGCGAGAGTCGGATGCGGATTGTCTTCGTCTCGGTATCGTAACTAGACGCGTGTAGCGTCACTGTCTCCCCGTTCGAGAGTCGGATTGCCTCGTTGATTGGCGTCTCATTGACCGGCGATTCTTCAGCAAAGAAGAACGACGAAGTACCGAAAAAGAGGAAGCCGACGACAAAGAATACGCCGAGTCCGAGGTAGAACCGGGAGATGTTCTGGGTGAGACGCCGTCGCGTTTGTCGTCGCATCTAGATCCCTCCTTCCGGTGTCAGTTCTTCCATTTCTGTGACGACCAAACGTCCGTCGATGGACTCGAACGTCAAGGCCAACAGTTCTTGCGTCGTCTCTTCATAACCCGTCTCGGTGATCAATAGGTCCTGTTCGAACCGTACGAGACATTCTTCTCCGGAGACAGAAGGGAACACCTCGATATTGAGGGCGGTCGTCTCGAACGTGCCGACATCGCTCCCGTCCGCGGCGAAGAGCGTGACCGCGAGTTCCTCCGACATGACGTCCTTCGCCTGTCGTTTCTGGGTCGTGTAACTGTCCTTCGTGATGGTGAAGGCGTACTCGACGAAGCGCGTCGCGCGTGTCGTCAGCTCCTCCATTCGTTCCGTCTCCTTCGAAGCGACGACTTGTTCGGTGTCCGACGACGACTCTTCAGAGGTTACCGATTCAGAGTGAGTGACGCTCTCATTTTCCGTCTGATTCGTGTCTGAAGTACTCGTGACAGCCGTCGCTTGTTGATAGAAAAAGACGTTCGCTGCGATCGAAATCAGGAGCAGTACCCCGAACAGATACGCGAGGTGACGTGCGGTGAAGTTCATTCTTCCTCCTCCTTTTCATACATGCATGACTTATAATCCGAAGACCGGGGCGGGATCGATATGACCGGACCATTCAGCCGTCTTGATCTCGAAGTGCAGATGGTTCCCGCTCGAACGGCCGGTCGTGCCGCAGTACCCGAGCGCCTGCCCGGCCTCGATCTGTTGACCCGTTTGGACGCCAAGACGACTCAGGTGCGCATATGCCGTGATGTAGTTGTCGTGCCGGACTTGAACGAGATTGCCGTACGGTCCGCGGTTCCCGCTATAGATGACGGTTCCACTCTTGACCGCGTGGATCGTGTCGGACGGGGTGCAGCTGAAGTCGATCCCGGTGTGGTTATCCCGTTGTCCGAAGACGACGCGCCATCCGAAACGTGATGTCACGTTGAGCGGGATGGCGAGCGGGGAACGTAACCCCGACAACAGCTCTTTCGTGATGACCCCGTCGGCGACGGCGACCGGCGCGAGATATTTCAACACCGCGTCGACGTATTCGATGTCCCCGTAACAGGCACCGTGCTGGACCGCGCTCGGACGATGACAGCGGTAGGTGCCGGTGTGTCTCACACGCTGGTACATCATTTGGGAGAACGAGATGGCGAGCTCTTTCGAGTAACGTCCGCCGTTCTCTTGGACGTAATCGATGAAGCCGCCGCCGAAGTTGTAACTCTGTAGCGTGAGCTGCACGTCACGGTTCGCCCGTTCGAAGACGGAGGCGAAATGTTCGACGCCGTAGACGATGCTCTCCTCGGGGGAGGTGATGCATCCGATGCGTCCGCACTTCGATTCGCTCGCCTGCATCGGGTCGTTCCCGTGTCCGCCGCTCTCCTGCATCATGAGCGCGAGTACGAGGTTCGTTTGTTCGGCCAGTCCGTGCTTCGTCAGTTCTGATTCGACCAAGGCTCGATATTGGAGCACCTGGTCGCTCACTTGAAGACCGCCCGCCGTGTCGAACGTGACGTCGGTCGGTAGTTCGTTCTGGACACCTGTGAGCGTGTCGAGGATGCCGACGACGAGGATGACAAGGAACAAGACGAGTGCCGCGATGCCGAGCAGGATGAGTCGCCACTTGAGCGTCGCGAGCTGCCATTTCGCTGTGATGGCGAAGCGCGCCGTCCGTTTCGCGGTCGCCCACATCAGGCACCTCCACCGAACAAGGCGAGCTCCTCGGGTGCGACGTCGACGTCAAAGATGAGGTTCTGCACGCCGGAGATGCTGAGGACGACACGCCCCGTCTCGAGCGAGGGGATGATGCGCATCTCGGAGTTTGAGAGCTGTCCGTCGAACACCGTCTGGATGATCGGGATGCTCTCCGCGTCCTGTTCGCCGATGATCTTGTACTGCGTCAACTGGAAGAGCGATTTGACGTTCTCCGCGTTCTCGGACTTCGAGCCGGTCGGCACGAAGTCGGTGATCAGATGCGACACAAAGAAGATGCCACCGAAATATTTCCGCGCCTCGCGCATACAGCGTTGCAGATACAGGATGGCCGGCTGGGCGATGTCGCGTGTGTTGATCAAGTGGTGCGCCTCGTCGATGACGATGAGGTACTTGCATGCCTCCTCGGTCCGGAGCACGCCCTGGTTATAGGCCTTCAGTTGACTCGAACCGTTGGCGATCATCCCGTCCCACAGCATGTTCATCAAGGAGAACACCTGTGCCTGGAACACCTCGTCCCGTAGGCTTGTCAGGTTCCGGAGCGGGAACGACACGATGAGCTCCTCGTCGAATCGGTCGATCGAGGAGTGCCCGTCGAAGATGTTGCCGTAGTTATGGACGAGGTTCGTGACGGCGAGCTCGATGTTCTCGAGGCGCCGTACCCGGTTCGGGCTGATCGCTCCCTTGATCGAGGTACGCGTGTCGTCCGTGTAGAGCTCACGGCGCACGAGATACAGGAAATCGGAGAACGTCGGGTACCGGTTCGCCGGATGCGTCGTGATCGGCAGTTCGCCTTGTTCGTCCCAGAGCCCGTGCCGGACGTACAAATCGCGAAGCAAAATCTCGAACTCGTTCGTCTCTTCCTGCGTTGCCGCCGGGTTGATGTAGAGATAAAACACGGCCATCTTCGAGAGATGCTGCATGAACGAGAGTGCCTCGTTGGCGCTGCCGTCGTTGTTCGTCACCGTCTTATAGACATGGAGCGGGTTGATGAGCCCGGCCGACCCGTCGAGCGCGATCTCTTTCCCACCGAGCTGACGCACGAGGTCGGAGAACTCGCCCGTGACGTCGAGGATGCGGATCTTGTTGCCCTTGATCGCCTGGTCGAGCACCGTCTTCTTGAGGAGCGTCGACTTGCCGGACCCCATCTTGCCGATCATGAGCGCATTGTAGAACTTGCGCTGCTTGTCCTTATGGAACAGGTCGAAGATGACGCTCCCGTTCGTGTCCGTCGTCCCATAATACGTCCCGGTCGCGTCTTGGAGTGACGTGAAATGGAACGGATAGCCTCCGGCGATGGAGAGGGAAGGGATCTCTTTCCCACGGCGCCGGTTCGGGAGCTTTTGTTGTTGATCATAGCTCGTGAACAGGCTCTGCCATTCCCATTCCTGTTCGTTCAGGAAGATCGTCGAGCGGAAATTCCGGGCCTCGAGCTCTTCCATCACTTCTTGTACTTTCACCTCGAGCGCGTCGAGCGTCTTCGCCTTCACATAGAGCCGCAGATGCAGATATTTCATCGTCTCGCCCTGGGTGATCTGTTCATAGAGCTCGTTCAGTTCCTTATACGTCTCCCGGGCGTCGATGCGGTCGATGTTGTCCTTCGCGTTCTCGAAGCGTGTGTTCTGTTCGGCCATCGACTTGTTGATGGTCTGGATGATCTCCCGCTTGTCGGCCGTCCCGATGTCGAACGTCGTCAAAACGCCCGGCATGTTCAGGATCGGTTCGAGCCAGTAGTCATAGACGAGTGACTGATATTTATAGACATGGAGACACGACAGGTAGCCGTCACCGAGCCGGACGAAGTTGGCGTCGAACTTAATGCCGCCCTGCGGCTGGATCTTGGCGATGACATCGGGATTGTAGCCTTTCTCGATCTTGACGGTCTCTGGGTCCTGTTGTTTGGATAACTTGTCACGCAGGCGCTGCCACATGTGCGTCACTCCTTTCTTCAGGCGTCGAGTTGCGGTTTCGTGTTCGGGTTGTTCAGTTGATAGAGCACATGAACCTTCTGGTCGAGTGTCAGCTCGCGCATCGGATTCGAGCGGCGGAGCAGTTTATAGAGGTGTGTCTTCCGCTCTCGTAACGTCCGCTCGTCTTCGGCATAAAAAAAGAGGAGATAATCGCGATTGGTGCGATGCTCCTCGAGGTATTCGAGCTCCTGCTTCTTTTTGAGTAAAAAGGGCAGGTAGGCCGGTGTCTGATTTTGTCGAATCTGTCGCTCGATGCTGATTTTCTGCCGCTCGAGACTGAGTGGCGTATTCAATGGCACGACCTTGAGCGAGTACGTGTACGCCTGCAGGAGATAGGCGAGCGAGAACACGTCATGGTCTTTTTCCTCTTCGTTAAGTGAATAGATATCTTTCGAGGTGAGCTGGACCATGTCGAGATAGGTCCCGTCCCGCATTTCAAACGCCTCGGTACCAGTGATATCGACGATTGGCATCAGCTCGGCGATCGTCGATTTGACGACGACCTTGTCTTTGACCTTCCGTTTCTCGACCACGTCCTGTTCGTCGAGCCAGGTCCCCGTGCGTCTCGGTTCTTGTAGCGACTCCTCGATAAAAGCCATCTCAATCACGTCCTTTCGTCTGCGCGTCGAGTGCGAGATAGGTGTCTTTGCGTTTGATGAGCGCGTAGTAGAGTGCGTGGACCATCCGCTTCTGCGGGTTAGTCGCCGGCCGCAGTACCATGAACAGGCCGAATACGACGAGGAAGACCGTGAACGGGATGTGCAGCACCGACGGGATGAATGGGAGCGTCACGAGTCGAAGTACGATGAGCCCGACGAGGAACAGGAAGTCGTGCAGATAGAGCATTTTATTGATTTTCAGTTCGGTCGTGACCTCGTTCGGGATTCGGTATTTACGCATGGGTCATCACTCCTTTTTCTTCATGTTGTCAGGTTTCGGTGGCGAGGTCGGATAGATCCGTCGCGACTCTTCCTGGTGCCGGCTATGACGGTGCGTCTGATTCTCACGCACCTGTTCGATGACCTCGGTCTCGATGTCGAGCGCGGTCTCCTGATGGATGGTCCGGCGGGCGCGGCCTTGGCGTTTCTCTGATGACGTGTCACTCGAATCAGGCGCAGATGAGGATGAGCCGTTTGAATGTGTTGCCTCATGAGCTGTCGGTGACGTCGCGTCGTTTCGGGCTACCGATTCATTGTGACGGTGGTCTGATCCGGATGAGGCATCGATGGACCCGGTGACCGGTTCGATAGTCGACGAAGTAGGGATTGGAGATTGACCAGAACTTAAATGGTCGTGAATCGACTCCGGTCTTTGCGTCTCAGAAGACGTAGTTTGATGGTCGGGTCCACGTTCGGTATTCGATTCCGAGTTCGTCGCATGGATCGATTCGGGAGACGTGAGGCCTGACGCTTCGTTCACGTTTTGAGACCCGTGAACTTCAAGCTCGGATTCTTGACCGTTGTTTGGTTGCGCAACGTCCTTCGGACTTGTCGGTTCGTCTTGGTCAGGTTGGGTACGACTTGCGGTTTGATTCGTCTGAGCAACACCATCTGGATCGGTTTGTCTTTCGGCGTCCATCTGCTTTGAAGCTTGGGTCGCCACATTAAGCGGTGAATCACTTCGTGGCATGGTATTCGAATCCATCCGCGTAGTCGCGGCCTCATGGAGCGAGGGCATCTTTGGTGCGCCCTGTGCGGCACGCGCGACCTTCGAGACCGCATGGGAACCTGCCGAGGTCACGCCTTTCCCAGCGGCATAGGCGCTGAGGGCGACACCCCAGCCCCGCTTGAGTCCGGCATCAATCCCGAACAGTCGCTCGACCATGTTGGGCCCGTCAATCAATGCGACCGAGAAGGCGATGAGGGCAATCAGGTAGGCGAATCCGTCCAACGTCTCCGCGAGATAGGCGGTCCCGATCGTGTATAGTTTGATGGAGACGAAAATCAGGATGATCACGAGGAACGTGTTCAAAATGCTTTGGATGACCTTTTTCGTCTTTTGACCACTGTGCAGATCAGCCGGTGCGACGAGAATCGCCAAGACATAATTGAAGGCGAGCTCGAACGACAGGCGCGCCAGTTTGTAGGCGATCGAGAACAACGTGAAGCCCATGATCCCGAGCGTCACGAAGATGGTCAACCAGTTTGGCTGATAGCGATAGTAATACTGGTTGTTCCATTCGACGCCACTTTGGTCGAGTTTACCGAGACTTGCCTCTTTTCCGTTCCATAGAATGTAGGACTCGGCCAATTTGTTTCCGGTTGCTGATAAGTCATAGTTGTTCTTGTCGAAAATCTCATTGATTCGGATATTATCAATCAACTCAGTCGGAATGGCATTTAATGATTCTCCTGTAGCAGCATCAAAATTCTTCGAATCGTGCTCAATCAAATCATGTACATTCCGTTTTAAGATACTCTCAGATAATGATGCTTCTCCGTCATAAAGCGAATCTGTTCCGATTTCTGAGACTGCTTCATCAGAAAACTCCTGAATTCGACTCATAGTTGGTGAAAGTAAGCCTAAGATAAATAGTGTGATGAACAGGTTGATCAAAAAACTCTCACGTTCAAATTTCTTTTGGAAAATCAACAAGTACCCAGTGAACAAGAAGCTTCCTGCTAAAAGAATGTACAAAAAAGGTTGAATCGTAAGAACGAATTCAACCACTTGGTCATTATTGAAAAATGTATTGGTTAATAGGATTTGATCCGTGATTGATTCAAGGCCGTCAATCAAGACTGATAGTCCTCTGACAAGAATCCATCCCATTGAGCGTAATGCGTCATTGACCATACTACTTATTTGGAGTACGTCTTCGTATACCTGTAATTTGGTGATTAAATCGGAATCAGCCATTGAAAGACCCCCAATCTACTGAGTCCTAGTAAAGAAGTCCGCTAACTGTTGTTCGTAATTGTCCGCCGTCAACATTCCAACATTGATTTCATCTGTGACGTTTCCATCTTGAATGGAGTATAGAACGGCACCTTTTAGTTCGTCAGTGTATTCAAAGTTACCACGATCGACAAGTTCCTCGCCATCTGGCTGAAACGTATTATAGAGCGTGACTTGTTGACTCTCTTCGTTCGCTACCTCTTTTACGAATTCAACAAACTCTTCGAATTCACCATCTTCTTCTTTTACAATCAGCAAATAATCATCCTCTTCGGCTGTCATGACCTTCTCAACGTGTTCAATATCACGTTGAACCAAAGACTCATTGGAATTTGAGCAAGCTCCAAGTAAAAACAAGCTGATTCCTAAAATACCCGCAAGTAGTTTCCTCATAACGTTTACCCCTCCGTCAGACGATTTTCCCCTTCAATAAATCCGCGACTTTCAGGTTGACGCGGAAGTCGAACTTATCTATCAGTGTAACAGTTTTTGGGGTGTCTGAGGTGTCGTCCTGATAGACGGTCAGAAAGCCGTCGGTCGTCTGAATGTTGAGCACGTCGCCCCGTTCGAGGCGGACACGCTGCGTCTCGATAATTCTCGCGACGATACGCAATTCATTCTGGATTCGCTTCTCTCTCGCACTCTCGGCCATGGGTTCGGCCTCCTCTCTACGGTGTGCCTTGCTTCAGTTTTTCGAGTCGCTTCGCGATCATCGTGCTCAAAAAGCTTTTCTGGCTGTCGGTGACGTCGTAAACTCCTAAGTTCAGGTTCGTCTCGAACTCAGGGAGGGACATCCCGCCGATGTCATGTCCTTCGAACATCGAGCGGAGGATGCTGTCCTGAAGTACGTCATGTACCGTCAAGGGCTTGTCTTCCTGATTCGATGGCGCGTTGTTATTCATCTCGTCTTCTTGCTTCGCAAAACGGACGCGAATCTGTTCGAAGTCGAGACCGGCATGACGGCAAGGGATGTCGATATCATGCAGGGAACGGTCCGTGTCGAAGTCGTCTGCCAGGTATTCGTAGCGGTACTTCATCGCTGTCCTGCCGCTCAGGAAGATCGGATACGACTGGATACGCCGTTTCTTCGTGTCCTGACGCTTGATGACACGGATGATGAGCATCTCACCTTCTTTTAACCCCATGACTTCGGTCGCTGTCATGAGCCGTCGACCGTCCACGTTCTCCGTCTTCGATTTTTTAAGCGAGAACGTCTGACCGGACCTCGATTTCGTGATGATGGTCGCCTCACCGAGCTTTTTCGAGATCAGTTCGGCGGTCGATTCGTCCGCGGTCAATAGATAGTGCGTGTTCCCGCAGTTTCCGTCGATTGTCTTCCAATCCTCTCCGTATAGGTTTTCGAGTTGGGAATAGGCTTGGATGACGAGATTGAAGCGCATGTTCCGGCCGAGACAGACCGTGATGATGTTGGCCATGCCCTCGATTGGAGGCATGTTACCGAATTCATCGAGTAAGAAGACGACCTGACGCTCGCATTTGCCTTGTTTCGTCTGCGAGGCGACCCGGGCGAGCGCCGTGTACACCTGTTTGATATAAAGAGATGCGATGACATTGAATGTAGGGTCATAGTCCGGGACAATCAGGAACACCGCCACAGGTTGGAGTTGATGCATCACCTCACGGATTTGGATTGCACCGTCGATAGAGTAATCGAATTGTCCGGTTTCCTCGTCCTGCGCTTCCAACTGAATCATTGAAGTACCTGAGTCGGTCGAGATTTGAACGGTGTTTCCAGATTGAAGCGACGAAGTATGATACACGATGAAGCTGCCATCGTCATCGGTCGTGAGCGCATGAGTTACGCCATCAGGGAACGTGAACGTGAGCCGTGTCAAAGGCTCGCTCCGTCCGCTGATCCAGCGGTTGAATCCGATGCGTCGCATGTCGAGCGAGTTCATCGACGTCAGCTTTCCGGTCCCGTTCAACGTGAAGATGCCGAGCTTCGCATTCGTATTGGCCAAGATACTTGCTCGTGTCTGGCCACCGGAGAAGTGGAGCGTCGCGAACTGAAGCCGGGCCGGGTGGTTCTCCGGAAAGCGTTGAAAGAACTCGTCCAGTGCGGAGATCTCCTGCCCTTGTCGCGTGACCACCGTCCGGGAGCCGAAGTCCGAGAGCATGAGCGCGACGTTGTACATGTTGATCTTCTCCGGCGTATCCTTCGCCTCCTCACAGAGCCCGAGGATGAGCGCCGTGCACAGGTCGATTGACGAGTTGGCCCAGAACGGGTCCCGTGCCTTCGGGTCATGGTACAACATGAACGCGACCGAGCGCGCATATTGTTGGGCGAGCGAATAGTTCTCCTCGAGAAATGCGTCGATCGTCAGCTGCAACAGGTTGTACGACATCGATTGGAGCGGGTTCATCAGGTTCAACACCTCGACCTGATAGCCGCGTTGCTCGAGCGTCTCCTTCGAGGCGGCGAAGAGCTCACCTTTCGGGTCGTTGATGATCAGGCTGGCCTGATCGCGCGCCCGGCTGTACAGGTCAATCGTCGAGAAGACGAACGTCTCGCCCTTCCCGGATCGGGTCGTGCCGATGACAAGGTTGTTGACGGGCGAGTCATCGATGAGCAGCTCGTTCTTGACCCGTCCGACGGGTACACCGCCTAATCCGTCATACCGTTTCTTCCGATCGGGGACGCGGCGGTACTGTTGTTTCATTTCATCGAATGAGGTGAAGCGGGCGCTCCCTTTCTGATTTTTCCGCAAATCCCGGAAGTTCAGCCATACCTTGCCGAACACGACCAGTCCGATGAGCAGACTGAACGCCATCAGTCCGATCAAGACGGTCGAAGAGGGAAGACTTACCTCCAAGAACAGGGAGGGGGAGAGCGTTGGAATCGTCGCTCCAGCCAACAGACCTTCTTGTAATATCGGGGTCATGATTTGTCGAATGATGTTGTAGACCCCGTTCAGCAGATAAAAAATCCCGACCGGCAACACCAACAGGCAGAACAGGACGGGGAAAACTAGACGTATCGGTAATCGTGGTGACAGAGACGGAGTTCTCAATTATTTCACCTACCTTAATCTGAATAAAGAATTGTTTCTAGGTTAACTTCTTCAGCAGCGATAGCGGCTTGAATCTTCTCACGGGCCGAGGTGTCCTTGCTAGAGGTCTTCTTCAGTTTCTCGTTCAGTTTGTCGATTGCGGCCATGCTGTCTTGATAGTTGTCCACTTTTTCTTGTACGGTAGTGTCGTTCGTCTTAGACGCCCATCCCTTTGCGGACTCGATGTCGCCGAGATAGAGATAGGCGGTCACTTTTGCCGAGATGCGAGGAGCGGTCCATTCCACGTCATCCGTCTTGGCCACGGTCTCATGGTCCCGTTTCAGTGCGGCGATATCGAACGCGCCCTCATCGGTGGGATGTGACGCTTGGAAGTCCTGGAGCCGTTCCAATTTCTCTTTACCGGATAGATCGAGACCGGCCAGCTTCGTTTCGATCAGGATGGGATCATCCGTGAGCTCGAGCGCTTTCTGGTCTGCGCTTTCTGCCAGATAGAGATTCACCAGTAGAACATCCTCTTCCTCAGACCGATCTTTCCGTTCCAGTAAAGCGATGAGCGAGGATTCCTCACCTTGGAGCGCCTGTTCGTAAGCGTCCAGCGATGTTTGTTCGACACCGGTCACCTGTTCGGCGTGTGCCTCTTTATCGATGAACCATTGGGTGGCAGTGAACAACGATGTGAAGAGAAGTCCAGCCGTGGCCGCCCCGTAGATGAGGCGGCGCTGCAGGCGGGTCAAGCGTGACTGATAGGTCGATGACACAATCGGGTTCGATTTGTTGGACTGGTGCTTATAGTCGTCCGGTGTCTCGGTCTCAATCTCATCGAGGAGCCATATCTTCTTCGCGTTCTCCTCTTTCTTCGTTCGGATCCGTTGAACTCGATCTTTCACCTGGTGATACAGGTTCGGATACGTTCCTTCAGTCCCGAACGTGAACGTGCCCCGATATAACAACTCATCTTTCTGGTCGAAGAGCCGGAAGTCACCGGAACAGCTTGTCCCTTCCTCGCTACGTGCCTGGTGCAGCTCATGGGTGGCGATGACCGCCTCGGCGAAAGCGAGCCGTTCATAGTTCTGGACCCGTGTGTCCGGTACGTCGGTGAATCGCACAAACAGCATCTCGTTCCTCCTCTCGTTTCAAGCAACAAAAAAAGCCTTCCGATTGGAACGCTGCGTGGATGTATTAGAATTTGATGTTCTGGTCGACCATCTCGGCGAGCGTGAACGCGCCCATGACGATGATCAAGCCGACCGCGCCCCCGACGAGCCAACCGACGGCCTTCGAGCGTCCCCGATCCCCACCGAAGATGAAGTAGAAGCCCCCAATCGCAAATGCGATGGCCGCGGCGATGACGGCAAGTCCCTGGAAGAATTGAAGCAAGCTGAGTCCTGTCTCATTGAGTCCCATGTCGTTCCCTCCTTAGTCCTGGTGCGCCGGCGACTTGAAGCTGAGCTTCGCCTCGAGCGCCTCCAAAATGAGTTCCTGGTTGTCCTGGATGACCTGTTGATGTTTTTCGTCGAGCCACTCCTCGTAATCCTTCCCACGAATGCGTAAGAGTTTCTCGGCGAAGCTACGGTTCTGTTTCTGTTCTTTTGATGCCACAGTACACACTTCCTTCCCTTGATCTCGTGATGTGCAGCAGCACATCATTAAGGACAGTCGGATTCGGTGCGGTGGGTTTCTAGCCGTTCCCCCACGAACTCCGCTCCTCAAAAATCTAAGGAGCTGTACAAGGTTTTTCGATGACCCGGAACGATGTAGTGACCTTGTGGCGAGTTTTAGGCGACTCTCGCCGAACCATCTGTGCGTAGATCCCGCCCACCCGGTCACTGGTGAGGGACACGCCGATATGTGATTGGAGGAGACCATCCTTAAGGATGTGCTGCTGCGTCGATGACGGTTACTGTCGGACTCTTTTTCGCTTCTTGACGTGGATGAGCTCGTCATCCGGGTTCTTGCGCTTCGCGAGCACGTAGGCGTCACAGACGACCGTCCGGATCCGATAGTAGAGTTGCGTCAACTGGACCGCCTCACCGCTTGCCTTCTCGACACCGATGAAACCGTGCAGTTCGTATGTCTTCCCGTCGAACGTGCGCACCGAGTCGGCCTGCGGGAGTTCCTTCAGGTCGAACCGGCGTCGCTCAAGCTTAGTGACGGAACGCTTCGCTCCGTACCCGAAGTCGATGGCGTCCCATGGCACCGTCGCGAGCGTATGCCCGAACGCGCGGGCCAGATGGTCGATATCCGCAATCGACGGCACCGAGCGGTTCTGTTCATACTGGCTGATGGCGGGCTGTGAGATTTCTCCGAATGTCTTCTCTGATAGTTCGATCTGTGACCAGCCCGAGAGCCGGCGGTTCTCCTTCAACCACTCCCCGAATCGATACATAAGCCTTCCCCTTTCTATAAACCAGAGCGGCGACCAAACAGATGTTTCCTTTTGTTGGTTCCAATATAACAGGGTTAGGAATAAAAATCATCAGTTTTCTGATATGTCAGAAATTTTACAGTTGACGATTCTTGTCGAACCCGCTCTAAACAAGGGATGGAGAGAAACAGTAACTCAATATTTTTGGTTTTGTCGCACAACTGTAAAAAAATAACGCTTAATTATAGAAAATAATGACAAGTATTTTGATTTCAAGAGATTGTGGTAGGGTAGAGGAATAGAAGTGTTCGTAAAGAATAAGTGATGAAGAGAGTACTTTAATCGTGGGGTGAGCAAGTGGAATTGAACGAGGCAATTATCAAGCGGATGAAGGAGCTCGCAGCAGAGCACGGTATGACCATCCATCAAGTGATTCAAAAAGGTGGACTGAATCAGGCGACGATTTCAGAGTTGATGAGCGGACGCACCAAACATCCCAAAGTGAGTACAATTCAAAAGTTTTGTGATGGTTTAGATGTTTCTTTAAATGAATTTTTTAATGATAATAAATTTAACAAATAACTAGATTAAATAGATATCAATGGTTACATACTTTCGCGCTGTCATATTGAAAAAACTACATTTTGCATGATAGCAAAGTGTAGTTAAATAATTGTTCTTTCAAATTAATTTTACTTATCTAGTTTGATGCCGTCAGGTACGGTTATTTTTTTTAAATTCATGGTAGTGTCATTATTACTGACGACATTTACTACGATTACTTCTTCTGTATAGGTGTTAGTCTTATTGTCAAATTTAGCTAACAGTAATTTTTCATTTCCGGCATAAATCATTACAAAACTTTCTCCTTTGAACTCAGTTACATAGAAAGTTGTTTGATTTTTTGTATCTGTATCAGCGAGAAAACTTACTATAGACAAGGAAAATGACAAAAATACGACTAAGACTACAAATTTTGTTACGTTTGAAGTTGAAATTAAATGAACAATATCGCTTAAATTTATAACTTTATTATTTAAATAGGCTTCGACCTTATTTTTTGGGCCTTTTATGTGTCTATAGTTCCACCAAGAAACTGAAATAACAAACAATAGAATTGATCCAAAAAAAACAGAAAAATAAAAAATATTGTCTTTAAATTGAACAAAATATAATACTAACATCATAAGAAAAAAAGCATGGTATTCAAATGCTAACTTTGCAAAAGGATGCGTTCTATTCATTAAATTAACAATTAATACTATGTAAGTAAGTGCAATTAACATGAATGTAATTACAATAGCTGAGGCTATTTTAATAAAATTTGAAAATGAAACCGTCACAATACCAAAATCATCTAATCCGAAATTTTTAATATATGTTATTTCATATTGATATACTAAAAAATATAATAAGGCAGTTGCAAGTGTAATGAATATACTCGCATCTAATACATTATTTTTTTCTTTTTTTGGATTTGGCATAAATGTACCCTCTAGCTTTCAAAGCGATTTTTTATAGAATATTAAGGTCGTATTTAAAAGGCGCTTAAAATCAATATTAATTTTAAGCGCCTAATAAAGTCTATATATTCTTAGGCTGTAACATTGCATTTAATTATCTGGATTTCAAATATCTCTTCAATTCATTATAAAAATTTTCTCTGGTCCCGGCTAAAATAACGACAATCAATTCCCCTTCTTCGCCCATTTCAATACTGTAAGCAATCTCGTATACGGTCCCCTTATGCCTAAAATCATATCCTCTGATGCCAGCCAGATCCCCTGTTTTAAATTCACCAATTTCAGGGTTGCTTACAATCTTTTGAAGATTTACTTTATACAGCTCACTAAGTTGTTTATCTTTCTTTTTTAACTTCACAAAATATTTTTTTGCTGCTGGATGAAATACAATCGGTACTTTATCATTCAATTCAAATCAGTCCTCGTCGTCATCTCCGAATAGATCATCTATTGATATTGGTTTAGTGCTTGTTGCTTCCTTAATCATTTGTGAAATAGCCGGACGAATCATATTTTTACGGCGTTGAAATTCTTTCAAAATGTCGTTCCCTGTGAAGCCCTCTTGAATAACATCTGCTAATATTTCTTCTGAGAAATCATCTGTATGTGTTCTTACTGGTTTGATATTAATAACTCCGTCATTCAGTTCCATAATAATCTCTTTTTCAATACCGATTGCATCAAAGAATTCTTTTGGAATGGCGATTTGTCTTTTGCTGGAGACGGCAACCTTTTTCGTTTTCGTTGCTAACATGGTTTATCTCTCCTTTTTCACTTTACCATTTTCATTGTTTTGTAATTTATTTTCGCTCGGTTTTTTCCATTTACATAAAGTAAGGATTCTTACTTTTTACTTATGTTAACTTTATACCACTTTCCTAATTAATTCAATCTTAGCGTATTAAATTTAATAATTCTTTAATCGTTTCCAAATCCTTTTTGCTTCAAATGACTAAAAATTTATTCATATAAAAATATTGTATAAGTCAAAAAATAAAATATTTAAAAAATTACAGAGGATTAACTTCACAATAAAAGAATAACCATTTTAGAAACAAAAATATCAAGAAATTAGGTGGATTAGAATTGAGGATTAAAGAATTTACTATTAAAAATTTCAAAAATATTGGGCGAAGTGAAGAATGTACAGTGAGCATACCTATAGTTGATAGCGAGGGCTCTTCAGATTTTTTAACAATTATTGGTGAAAACAATATAGGCAAATCATCATTGCTCGAAGCTTTAAAACTGTTCTTACCTGAAAATGATACACCTAATACCCCGACTTTAAATATGTTTCCGTTTAAAAAACTGCCTACAAATGAATCTGAAGCCATTGAAATAACTATTGTATTTAATGACTTTAACCAAGCTGATTATAATCATTCTTTTATAAAACCTTATATATACAATAACGAGTTAACTTTAAGACGGAAATGGAGTGATATAACCACAAAGGATGCAAACATACCTTTTGAAGTATATAGCACTGAACTTATTATTACAGAATTAAATGGTGAAAGAACGTGGAATCAAAGAACATTTAATACCAAGTCTCAAAAATTACGTGATTTACATACAAGCTTTGTTGTTGAAAAGGGGCTTTCTTCGTCAACGATTTCTTCAACGATTAGAAATGAATTTGTACGTTATGTTTATATGAATAATCCTGATTTAATAACAGAAGGCGACGTCAAATGGATGGACAATCCAAACGGTTTGTCTTCTAATATTCGATCAATTATGCCGAAAGTTATTTATGTACCCGCCGTGAAATTAATTGATGAGGAAGCGGACTCAAATAAAAACAAGTCTGCTGCTAATCAAATAACTTCAGCGTTATTCGAACACCACTTGAATCAAACGCAAGAAATTCAAGATTTCAGAAACTCATTAGATTCTTTGAAAACAATATTTAATGAAGGTACTAGACACGTTGAAGTACTAAATTTAGAAGATAAGCTAAGTCGGAAATTAAAAAGATTAATGGATATCGAAGCTAACGTAGATTTTGAAGTACCAGAAGTAATGCAAAAATTACATTTAAACTCTAACATATATTTAAAGCATAACAATTTAGTTACTCACCCCAACCAACAGGGTAATGGGGTACAGAGAATGTTAATACTTTCATTATTGGAATTGATGGCAGAACAACTCACCAACAATACCTTAGACGATACTAATGATGCTTCACATGAAGGCGATGAGGCTGTTTGGAAGAGAAGCTTTTTATTTTTAATTGAAGAACCGGAAATATACTTACACCCTCACTTACAGAGAAAAATGAGAGATTCATTAATTCAAATTTCAAAACATCCTTTGGCCCAAGTGATTTGTACCTCACACTCAGAAAACTTTATTGACTTGGCTGACCGACACCAAGGAATAGTTTTGATGCAAAAAAATATTGATCAAGGCACAACAATTAGGCAGGTTGAGAACAATATATTTGATGGCGACACAGCTAGAGAGAAGCGCAATAGAATGCGTATGCTATTAAACTTTAATACCTCAACGTTAGAAACTTTTTTCGCTAGAAGAGTAATTCTTGTGGAAGGTGATTGCGAAGTAGCAAGTATCTCAGCGATTAAAAATATAATCCAAGAAAGAAACCCTGAAATTAAAGAACAACTTGAAAACATCTTAAGAGAAGTGTCTGTTATACCTTGTAATGGAAAGTTAACTCAGAAAGCATATTATGAAGTTTTATCGCATTTTGGAATTCAACCGCACCTTATACATGATTTAGATTCTCAAAGTTCTAACGAAGGAAACAACCTTAACATTTTAAATTTGATAGGTTCTGAATCTTTACGCCTTACGCATCAACCTAATTTTGAGGAAGATATCTTTAATGAAACATGGGCTTCTGATAAGCCATGGAAGGCAACCACACTGATTTATGAAAACTTCGATTTATATCAAGAAAAGTTAATGAGATTTTTTAAATTTGTTATTGGTGAAGATAACTATATTTCCTTGAATTTAGACACTGAAACATCTATCACCAACTAATTAGTTATTTAGAACCATTTAATTTTAAATGGTTCTAAATATTTTCTATATTAACTTGTGATAATATAGGATTATCACAAGTTACTGGTTTATATCCGAAAACATCGATGCTCATGTATTACTTTTAAATTACCAGAATATCTTTTAAAACATCTGTAAATAATCAAAAATACAGATGTATTACACATATAATCACTAGTTACTGTTCGTAAGTTTCATTTTGTATGAAAATTGATTAGAAAAGAGGAAGAAGCATGGAGATCAAGAAAAAGCAGCAGGCGTTCGAAGTGGCATTGCGAGAATTGACCGGGGCGAATCCTAAATTAGCCGAGGCGCTGAAAAAGGACCATATCGATCTCGATACGTTAACTGACATCGAAGTGATCGAATTGTTCTGGGCAACGGAATTATTCCCAATCTACGCTAATAAGAGTGCGCACACGCATCGTGCCTATAAGCAAGATCTCGAGTTCGTTCTCAGTTTTGTGATGACCAAAACCGAAGGTTTAAAGCGCTTGACCGTTCTAGATATTCATCGCTACTTGTTTGACGTAAACGAGCAATATTCACCTCGCACAGCACAACGCAAGAATAATATGTTAAAGCGTCTCCTGACTTACCTTCACATCAATAACTATCATCAACACAACTTAGCTTTCCATGTGAAGAATCAGAAACGACCAGAACCCCTCCGTCGGGAAGTTGATTTTGAAGAGATTGAACGCATTGCTGAATCGTTTCGTTATACTGTTCAACGAGCACAAAAAAAAGAGCTCATGGAGCTCCGAAATGAAACGATTGGTTATTTGTTGTTGACGACCGGAATGCGTGCTTCAGAGCTTCTTTCCGTAAAATTCAATGACATAAAACGAAACCAACACACATTTTACATTGAAGTGAAAGGAAAACGTGATAAATGGCGTCGAATCCCTCTCACCGAGAAAGCGAGTCATCTGATCAATCGCCTACAAACACTCATGATGATTGAAGAAGTCAACTCTCCTTACGTCGCTTTCAGCACGAAGAAGTCAGGAAACTCAATGACATATGAAGCACTCCGTTTGATGACTCATAAAGCTGTAGAGTTTGTAGCAGCAGGGAATAGTAATCCCCCACACTGGTTCCGCCGTGCTTACATCACGAAACTCCTTGCTAAGGGTAGTTCACTGATTGGGGTCATGCAATTGGTTGGTCATGAATCGATCAACACTACTAATGGTTATCTACAATCTTTGAATCAACTCTCACATATGACAAATATAGATTTACCATTCGAATAAAGAAGGGGAATCTTATGCCTGATTATAATCAATTAATGACGCCTCGAAGTATAGACTTTATTAATGATATGCTTATTCATAGATTTAAAGCGATAAAAGTAGACAAGTATGATAACAGAATAAAAAATAACTTAAATGATCCGTTTATTCCTCCAATCGAGGACATTTATGGTGTCTATTGTATTTATCAGAAGTCGACTATGGAGCTCTTAGAAGGGAAAATTAGCTCAATACATTCCAGTGAATTTAATCAGAGGCTAAAATCGGATCATACAATAACTGCAGACGATTTAGAATGTATACTCGATGCATGTTTATTTGTAGTAATTAGCGCTAATCAAGATGCTGAATTTGTTCATTATTTTATCGGCGGGGCCTCAAACGTCTTAGAGGATATTTTAAGGATTTCGACAGGTGGTTCTTCAATGTCTCCAGCAACTTTTTCCAATAGTTTGAAAACTGTGATTTCCTTAGAATATATCGATAATTTAATAAGCGAGATTCCTTAACTTGATTAAGTTAAGACTAATGATAGTGTATCATTTGATTTGAAACATTATAATGTTAAGTACTAGCCGCTTGAAGATATGCTATCATATTTTGAATTAGTTGAGACGTTGCCAAAACTGGTGTGAGGTATCACTAGGTTATCAAGCTGTTGACGAACCGAATCGCCACGTGCGATTTGGTTCGTCTTTTTTTTTTATGTTCAACGAACTTGAAACGCTTTGAACGAAAAAAGATTGAAGAAAAGATAGATATGTAAATATATTGAAGGGTTACAATTACATATTTAAACAGATATGATTATCTACGAACAATTGAGTTGATATAAAATTGTTTATTATAACTAAGGGGGAAGTTTATTATGAAAAAGAAGTTCCTTGTTTTAACTTTAGTGGCCACTCTTATATTTAGTGGGCTTGGTTCAATTCTTGAAAATAATGAAGTAAGTGCTTCAACTCGCTGGGAAAGCATTGATCACATTTCAAAAGGGTGGAGAATACGTCTTGATGATCCTGTCGGGAAAGGAAAATATCACGTTCATCTTTATAACAAAAAAACAGAATTAGGGGTAGAAAATGTGGATGGTACTCCTAGCCATAATCAAACTTTTGATAGTTGCATAAACCCAAAACTTGCAAAAAAAATAAGAGAAACTAAACTTTATAAAAAAGGTGCTAAGTTACAAAAAGCTAAAGATCAAAGTAACAAATAACAGCTTTTGTTTGAACTCAATATGAAATCGAATAAATGAGGTCTTAAAATGAGATTATTTTATTTAAACAGAATAATTAATTTAAACACAGTCGAAGCGTATTTTTTAAGGGATGGGTACTTGATTCCACCAGAATATTGTTTGATACTGATTGACTATAAACGCCCTAGTACGATTGAAGATTTTCCACATTTGAAAAACATTGAAGAAATTTCGGAAGATGACTTTGGGGATGATAACTTCATAAAAGCAATTGTAATTTCATCAGAAGAAGTTACACAAGAAATATATGATGACTTATGTACGGTAGCTGGGGGATTTTTAGAGGATAAAGAAGAATGTCGATGGAACCTTGTGATTGAAACTGATTCTGATTTCAATCACAAAAATAATCTTAATGATATATTCCCTCTACTTCAAAAAATATTGAAAAAACATGATTGTTCTGTAAATATTGAAAGCATTCCCGAAAAGAAATTCAATTTCTTGTCCCAAGATTAAACTACTATATTGAGTGGGAGCCTTTTACTACAATGTTCTTTAAATTATGATGCACCATATATCTACTTTAAATCACTTATTTTTGGCGAATTTCAAATTTAATTATACTTTTATATGTGATAATCGATTTATATAATTTTATAATTAAATTGGCATTAATCAGGTTTCTCTAAAAATGAAAAGACATGTTTTTACAAAACAAAACTGAACCCGAGTAGCACACTTATAAGAAGTGCACTACTCGGGTTTTTCTATGCATAAAGAGTGCTCAATTCAACATGCCACTGAATTTAATGTGAAGATCGTGTTTGATAGTATAAAAGCAGGGTTCACAAGAAGTTTTTTCAGTTAACACGGATTCTGCCTACTAGCATATTCATAGAAATAGTAAAAACGTGTTAAATCTCGCGTCGATATCAAAAAAAGATGAAAAGAGTCTCCTCACCGATTAAAAAAGAGGTGCCGGACAATGAACGTTCTAAAACAAGCGAGTTGATAGATAAACAGCTATCGAGGAAAAAGATACAAATTAAATAGCTGACTGCAGAGTAATAAACTCTTTTTTGGAACCCTGGAAATTATAAAGACAAATGAAACAGATGAGTAGATAGCTAACGATCAAGTCATGAATCATAGATCTAAATAACCTCATATGAAATCGCATAAGTATTTCGAAGTTAAATTCTCGAACCATTTGACATCCGAACTAACTATAAACGGATTCTCCTTTAGGTACGCTAATCTAACATAATCATCAGAGCTTGGAGAATGACTCTTTTCCAGTAACTCTCACATGCGAAAAGCCTTATGATATTAATAATTTGTTGACCCAGTTGAGCCCAAGTGTACATCACCGAGACAACTTACTTCTCGGTTGCATTTAGTGAGAATCTTTATTTTTTTATGCTTTAAGGATGGAATCATACGTGAAATAATGATTCACTTTTTATCGACAATCCTTCCCGCGCTCCACGTGTTTCAACCTTTATAAAAATCTACATTTGAAAAAATAATCCTTTCAAATCAAATTTCGCCTAAGCACATTATGAATATTAGCAACTAGTTCAAAATATAGGTTTGATTCAGCCCGTTTCGACACGGAAACTGTCTAAAGGTAGCATCAAAAGTATGCGCTGGCGCATACTTTTGATGCTACCTGAAATAGATTTAATGGATGCATTTCATTTTTTATGAAAACCATCCAATGATAAAGATGAAACGTGTAGACCAAAAAAAGCAGCATGTCTTCGAAATTGCATTGCAAGAATTGACCGGTGCGAATCCATAATTGGCGGATGCCCTGAAGAAGGACCATATTGATCTTGAAACGTTGAATGACATCGAAGTGATCGAATTGTTCTGGGCGACGGAATTATTCCCGATCTACGCTGAAAAGAGTCTACATACGCATCGTGCCTATAAGCAAGATCTCGAGTTCGTTCTCAGTTTTGTGATGACCAAAACCGAAGGTCTAAAGCGCTTGACCGTTCTAGATATTCATCGCTACTTGTTTGACGTAAACGAGCAATATTCACCTCGCACGGCACAACGCAAGAATAATATGTTAAAGCGTCTCCTGACTTACCTTCACATCAATAATTATCATCAACACAACTTAGCTTTCCATGTGAAAAATCAGAAGCGACCAAAGCCCCTTCGTCGAGAAGTTGATTTTGAAGAGATTGAACGCATTGCTGAGTCGTTTCGTTATACGGTTCAACGAGCACAAAAAAAGGAACTCATAGAGCTCCGAAATGAAACCATTGGCTATTTGTTGTTGACGACCGGAATGCGTGCTTCAGAGCTTCTTTCCGTAAAATTTAATGACGTGAAGCGAAATCAACACACATTCTACATCGAAGTGAAAGGAAAAGGTGATAAATGGCGTCGAATCCCACTCACCGAAAAAGCGAGTCATCTAATCAATCGATTGCAGACATTGATGATGATCGAAGAGGTCTCGTCCCCTTTCATCGCCTTCAGCACGAAAAAAGTCAACAAGGCGATCACCTATGAAGCTCTGAGGTTGATGACTCACAAAGCGGTCGACCATGTCGCAAGTGAAGAGAAGACCCCGCCCCATTGGTTCCGCCGGGCCTACATCACAAAGCTCCTGGCGAACGGAAATTCGTTGATTGGGGTCATGCAAATTGTTGGTCACGAATCAATCAATACGACAAATAGTTACTTACAATCTTTAAATAAAATGTCTAACGTAACGAATGCCGATATATCTTTTAATTAATAAATAAAACCTTTATTTTCATTAAATTTTTATGAGTTCAGACAGTTTAGTTTAATACTTTGGAGAAAGAGACGCCCTTGCGAATTTAGACAATTCATTGTGAATATCGTTCCACATATTCTTTATATCGTGAAATGATTTATATTCTTCTTTAATTTGATATATACTATCAACGATTTTATCACTATAATCATAAACTAATTTGTAATAACGTTCAGACTTATCTAAATAATATGCCGCAACGCTGTCATAATTAATACCATCGAAAAAATCTGGATACCGTATTTTTAAATTAGTTTCTAAGCAGCTAAGGTTATGCACTCTTCTCATTTTTCCAGACATATATTTATTTGAAGTTTTTATATTTTCTTCCTCTAACATAATCAATAACGTAGTTAAAGAAAAAATAAGTAATCCTAACTTTATCTCATTTGGGATTAACAAATTATTCAATTCGATATCATTTTGAACAATCTCTTTGAAGTCTAGAACAAGTTGACTAATTGCAAATGCATCTGCATCCATTTCAAGAGTTTTGATCAAGTTTTTGGGAAGTTGATTATTTTGAAAATGGTCTTGGCCATAATATTCCTGTATATATAATAAATGACCGTTTATGTGATGAGCTAATTCGTGTAATATAATAAATTTTACTGCAAACATGCTCATGTATTCAGAAATTAATTTCCCATTATAATCAATAGGTAAAGAATAATCATATTGATATTCAATCACATCTTCATATTGCTGCTTAATTTGGATATTAACTATTTCTTTAATATAAGTAAACTCACTAAAAGCTCCATCAATAACTAATCTACTAAAGGCAGAATAAATTTTGTACAAACTTCCTTCGCTAATAAACACAAGATCTATTTCTTTATCGATGTGTGCTTTTCCATTAATATTGAAGCGGCTAGAGTAGTCAAATATAAATTCTCTATTCTTATAAACAGAAATTGATTGTTTATTGTAAAACATAATCATTTCTTCAGCATAATTTTTATAATATGGAAGGCAATTTATTTCGGTAGGATTTTTTCGATCAAAGTAGGCGAATTCTGTTACACCACATATTTGTTTAACCTTTTCTCTATTATTCATTAGTATCCTTTTTCCACAAAGGACTTGACGGCATTCGATAGGAAATCCTCTCTTTCTGACATATATTCTAATGTGAAATCTTCAGATTCTTTAAGTAAAAGCTCATGTAAATTTAATATTGGTGTGTTTACTGTCGCTTTTAACATAAGAATTGATGATTGTTTAATAGTTGTCTCCAAAACATTTATCGTATGATCTTCAAAGATTTCATCTTCATGAATCAATTCGATAGAAATGCTTCCCTCACTTTGTACAGAGCCAGTATATGGTATTCCGTAAAGACTATAAATCATTTGTAATAGCTCAGATATTTTCATCTCAGGATGGATGTTAATTTGAAAGAAGCCATCAAATCTAACCGAATAAAATAGAACTTTAAAGCATGATCTTTTATCTTTCAAAAGTTCTTTTACTCGAGGTGGAATTTTAATGCTTCGTTGTATTGTATTGTTTACATATTCCGAAGGTACATCTACGATTTTCCGAAAATGTTGTTGCACTTTTTCAGGATGCTTCTCACAAATGTTTATCCAAAAGGGTTTGCTAAATACTTTTATGTTTTTATAAACTTTCTCTAACTTTTCTTTCTGCGCCCCTGTAATATCTCCATTAATACATAAAATATACTCTTCCCATCCCAATTCATTTTGTATTTTTAATGCACTTTCTAATGATTTTTTTGCATTAGTAAGGTTAAATTTTCCGCTCTCATCAATTGTGCCCTTACATTGAAATGCAATTTTTTTATCTTTATAAAATAAGTCAACTCCGCTCTCAGGTGGCTCTCTTTTTTCTATTTCCATTGTTCCATAATACAAAGTTAAAATTTTCTGACAAAAAATCTCCCAAGACTCTCCGAAACTTGTTCCGTAATCCCCTTTGAAAATTGGAGGATGAAATATATACATCGAACTCACCTCTAACATTTTTATACTACTAATAGTACTAAATGGTAGAATGTACTTTCAAGTGAAGAATATTTGTAAATAACGGTTTGTCAAATTAAGCGCAACACTTCATCGTTGAATGGCCTCGTTTACTGTTCGCCAGCCGAGGTACTTCCTTAGCCACCCGTTGATCTTAACGAACGCGTCCTTGAGTTTACCGTCACCAACCTCCAGACTACTTCATTCAGGAGGATAGCGCACAAGAGCCAGTTAGCGTCGTTTTCAATGAAAAATAACCACTGACCGCAATTCTCCTCCTACTTTCGATATTTATTCTTTCAGCGTCATGTATATCAGGCGAACGTTAGCACTGCATATTCCCAGACATATTCCGAAAAATTAACTTTCTCAACTGCGCAGATATTTATTACTAAAATAATCATCGTATCAAGAAGCGACAAAAAAACCTGAGCCGGATATATTCCGGAGGCAGGTTCAAAAGGTAACTTAATGTAATTATATATTTCTATTCTTACCTTCAATTCACACCGAAAATACTAGTATAGATTCTTAAAAACAGCTTTATTTCATTTTTAGAACAATTGAACTATTTCTCATCTGTTAACAATCTATTCAGTTTGTCTTAATACACCAGGAGAACCCTTATAAACATTTTCTTGTAGATATTGAAACAAACAATTCGGAGTTATAGCATGATGACTTAGTAATCTCTTGATACTATTTACACTTATCTGATTGGTTATTGGCCTGATCGAAATGTTTAATTTGCTTGGGCTACACATTTCTTTTGATATTTCTTTGTAGATGTCTGAGATTATTTCCTCTACATATTTACCTCTAGTATTGAATAATATGTTCTCTTTAATTCTATTACATTCTGCTTCAAATTCTGTTTCTGTAAACGAAGCTGGATTAATTGTATAATGTTCAAGGAATTCAATTGTGATTTCTGGAATTCCATATTCATTTAATTTGTTGAGAACTTGAGATCTTTTTTTAATTTTTTTTAAGTCAGGAATTATTTTTTCCTTTATTGCCTCTAATTCTTTTTTCTTATTCATTTGTAGACTGTACCAAGCGTTTAATAAAATTAGTTCCTCGAGCGATTTCATAAGATTATCTTCATAAAATTTCTCGATAATTTTATACTCTTCAAAATTGTTCCCAATTGAATTATTTGAGATTTTTGCATGTTCCTCTAGGAAGCTATTTAAAACTTGTACATCTGCATATAAATTTTCAATAGAGTAACCTGGTGTTACGTACATTTTTTTAATTTTTTCTTCATTAAAGTTAAAGTCTCTATCAATAAAAAATAATGAAGAATTAATTAGTTTTGAATCTTCCAAAGCTAACTTAAAGTAAATCTTTTTTACTGTTTTCCGTCCCCCACATTGGAATGGAATAACTTTTTTGTCAATACTTTGACTCTGAAGCCATGTTCTTATTCGATGTGGATAGTATTCCAAATCGTCCAAACCTTCATGAAAACTAAACAGACTACTTTCAATTTCTAAGTTATGAAAAGTTATTGTTTGTAGTAACTCATGATATATCACTGTTTCGTGCTTCGTTTCTTCTACCATATTTCCTTTATAATCTAACTCATTTGTTTCACTCATATATACTTATCTCATCATTTCCACTATCATATTTTGACTTATAAGAATTTAAATCATTAGCATAAGATTCTAAATCATTTTTGAATATAAAAGGAGAATGTGTAGTAGCTATTAGCAGTGCTACGCTTCCAGAAGAATATATATCCATCAATATTTCTTTCTGCCATGCAATTGAAAGCGACAATTCTGGTTCGTCAATTATGTATATTAAGTTTCTTTTTTCCTCAAGGTATAACTCAGAAAAAATTGAAAGGATTTGTTTTTCTCCCGAAGATAGTTCGGAAAATGAGATCACTTTTTCATCATCTCTGTCCACTATCACAAGTGAGGGTATAATCTCATCAAAAAATATTCTTTTATTGATTAAATATTTATTACATACATCTCTAAAAGCTTTAATTTTATTATCAATTTCTCTTTGGCCATTATGTATTTTAATTAATTGATATAAGTAATACTCTAAGAAATCTCTGTTTTGATGTTGATAATGATCATTGTTTAAGTTCAGGATAAAATCAGTGAGCTTTTTGTACTCTTTGATATTACTTTCCCCTATTCTTCCAGTAATTATATTTATTTTTTCAATAGTTATCTCTTTTCTTTGCTCACTATTTATGGTCAATGAACTATCACTCAATAAATCTCCCAAAATTTCGCCATTTATCTTTGAATGAGTTTCAAATGCTTCCGTCGTTAATCGAGAAGTGATTTCTAATATTCTCGATTCTACATCTTTTAATCCAAACTTTAACTCTGATTTATTAAAATTACTTTCGAATTCAGTCTCATTTTGTAATAAATCGCTTAATTCCGCCTCGACTCTTCTAAAAGTAGGAAGATATTTAACTTCTTCTTTTAAAAGAGTATGCCCATTAAAAACACTTCTATTTATATCTTTTCCCATACCATTCTTAAATATTATTGTTTTGTTTGAATTTTCATTATTTGAATTTCTGGATTGAATAGTAAAAGTACTTTTATGTTCAATATTTTTTTTATTGTTTAATTTTAAATAATAATCTAGCCATTTTTTTAAGTACTCATCATCCTTCTTATCATTTGAAGAATCAAAATGAACATTTTTGTACTCCTTAAATTTATTTATGTAATCATGCTTAGATAAAGTTGTTACTTCACCGTTGCTAAAAGTCAGATGTACTTTGCTAAAAGGTAAGTTTTGTAAAGATTTACGGTCATTTTTTAAAGCGGCTACTAAAATTTTAATAATTGTAGTTTTTCCATGTCCATTTTCAGCTACAAATATATTAAATACATTATTAAAATTAATATCATAATTAAATTTGTTGAATAGACCTTCTATTCTAATCCCCATCAATGAGCTTTCATTTTTATACTTTCTTTTTCTTGTAATTACATCTTCAATATAATTCACTAATTCTGCATCTATTTCTTCATCTTTATCTAAATTAAATTTTAATCTAAACAATTCAAATTCTTCTTCACTGAGCATTAGTCGGCTTTTCAAATCTCTATAATTCATTTTATTCCTCCTGAAACAATTTTATAAGTAGTAAGTAATAACTTGATTGATAATTATTTATTTTAGAGTAACATCATTCTGTTGGAAATAAATGAATAAGTTACTTTTTATCACCTTATCTTTTCTACTTTGCTTTTAAAAAATCTATCAAATACCGTAAAAGTATGCGCCGGCGCATACTTTTACGGTATTTGAAATAATATTTTAACTCTGTCTTATATAATATATGCTATATTAGGTGAAGAAGAGGTGATTAACATGGAGAATCATTCATCCTCCAACAGCCGCTCGCAACAACTCATTATTTCTCAAGCGGTCAATACGATAAAACAGCATGGTATGGAGGAGATCCTCCATAGTGTATCCATTTTCGATATTCATGAATTTGTCGCAACGCTTTATCAGGAGCACTATGCGCTTGAAAATATCGAAAGCGCCTATAAGAAGATTCGTTATTACTCTTTTATGAAACTAAAACGACGCTGGGTAAAAACAGCTGTGCGAAATTATCAAGAAAATCGTGGTTATAACAAAGAACTTCGAGCCAAACACGACATGATCTCAGCTTATGTAAAAGTTGCAGGTTTTGAAGGACTTTACAAAGAGTTTCACGTGAAAACAATTGAAGATTACATGAATCTCTGTATCACCGAGATTGAAGAGTGGGCAGAAGACCCAAACCAACTAATCCACACATATCCGTACTGGTCTCAAAAAACCGTCAATCAAAAAACTACGACGTTAAAAACAGATGTGCTCATGATATTAGGGGAAGTTGCAAAGGAAATTGATTCAACTAAGCGCGTAGCACATCATTCACCAACACTTGCTGTTGATATTCCGTTCTTCGGGATGTCTGATCGCATCAAAAATAAGACTGAACAACTTGATGAGAAGCTCAATGACGCGTCACAGCTCAACCTCGAGCTTTTAAACTACGACTCGGTCGTTCCGAAATATAAAGATGGCGTCCCACAGAACCTTTCTGTTTTGGTTAGTAAAGAGTTTATTCAAGAGTTAAACGGTAAAGTGCCTGATTTAGACGCGAAAGACTTCGAAGCCTTCACCGAGATCTTGTCATACCGGGATATCTCATTTCAAACGAGTCGCAAGATTATCTTTCCACTCGTTCAATTAGTGGAAAAACTCTATGCCAACAAGAGCGGGAAGAGCTATGACTTAACAACAAAACGCCTTATGAAACTTGGTTATTATCGAGTAGCTGGGCACAATGAAGAAGGCGATTTCTTTATCCGTGGCCTCTTCTCTTCCGTTACCATCAAAAACGCCACAACCCTTGCGGATAGTCAGGTCATCGTCACAGTAGCTGAAGAAGTGTATGATGATCTACTCAAGCAGCAAATCGTCAGTATCTACGGTGAACAGATTGAACAGTTGAAAGGGAGCTTTGCGTATCATTTGGCGTTCGTCCTTCAAAAAGAACGCATTGCGTCGCTTCAGACAGGGGAACAAAGTCCGGTTCGTCGGCATTGGCGTCAATTTACTTATTCGATTCGCTTCAATAAATCACGAAAGTCAGAGAACTTGCGGGAACTTGAGGCAAATCTTGATCGTATCAAGGAACATGAATTTATTTTGAAAGATTGGCATCGTTCGGGCGACTACTACTTCTTCACGTTTTACCCGCTCGAATCATGGGAGCTATTAAACCATCCTGATACATTGCTGCTTTAATAGAAACAAAACATAGAAGAAGCCTACTATATTGAGGGCTTCTTCTTTTTTTATGTTTGCTCTTTAGTCTATGTTTCACATGGAACGCTTTTTAGGTGGATTGATGAATAAATATAGGTGAACGCCAGCGTATAACTATCAGCGCCATCCTTTCAAACTAGAATTAAGTGATGTGATCAAATCATTTTTGTTACCCAGATAAATGAACTCTTCGTACTGAAATGACACTTATGAGTACTTTAGAAAGAACATTTTTACAAAATCGTTCACTTTAATGTGAAATGAGTCGTAAAAGTTCGTACTGAAACGACATTTAAATTGAATTTGGTCGCAAATTGCCGTACTAAAATGACATGGCTCTTAATTTGGTCGCAGATCATCGTACCGAAGCGACATTTACTTAGTTTTTGTCGCAATTTGTCGTACTGAAACGACAATTCTCAACTTTTTGATGAAAAATCGAAAAAAAATTAAGTGTCTGTCACTTAAAAATGGTCGCAAACCATCGTACTGAAACCGCATTTTCGATTGTTTTGGTCGTGAATCGTCGTACTGAAACGACACTTTTATTAAAGTGGTCGCAAACCGTCGTACTGAAACGACATTTTGAATACTTTTCGTATGAAATTTCTACTCTGAATCACTCTCAGATGGCTTTCTTAAGCAATTCCTCTTAATTTGGTCGCAAACCATCGTACTGAAATGACACATTTTTATAGCTCTAAAATGGCTTAATATCAACGTTTCATCAAATTTAGTCGCGATTCATCGTACCAAACCCGCACTTTGACACTATCTCGAAAGAACAAGATACTGAAACTAGCATATTCTAGGATAGAGGAGGTGTAGGGTACATGATTTACAGAAACCGTCACATTTTAGTTGCAAACAAACTACTCGTCGCGATGAGTGGCTTGACTCGTTGGACGAAACGCGCTGATCACTATCGCTATGAACAGCATCACTATAACATCCCTACATGCTTCACTTCTTTTAAGTGGACAAAGTCACGGATTCGCCATGTCCTCACACTTCTTTCTTATGCAGATGATCAAGGCAAGATTGAGTTTATGGAAGATACAGAGCTAGCTTATTCCGCTCATACGTCTGTCCGTTCATTACATAATAACTTAAAAACATTTGAGAGCCATGGCTTGTTGCGGCTTGTCCGGCACTTCCCTGGAGTGCTCTCGATTGAACTAACCGATTATCTTGAGAATTATCGTGACCTTTTTGTTGACGGACCCTCTGTCGTTTCGAAGACCGGGTACACGTCTATTTGGCATGACCTTCTTTCCGAACTTCTCACGCTTGATAACGTGAATGCCTTGCGTCTTGCGTTACGTACACTCGTACAAGTAGAAAAAGATATCCATGTTCAATCACATGACCAAGCCATCCTTACCTATGACGAGATTAAAGGCTTCTTGCCTAAATACTGTGGCCACAAACTTGCCATTCAAAAGATGATGGATCGTTTGAAGTTCCTTCAAGTCTCCCTTGTAGAAGACAGCCGTCATTTCTTAAATGTAGTGAAGCAAAATCTCACGCTTAAAAAACGCGTTCAAGATATTACGCGTCCAGTCCTTGTTGAATTGACGTTAGATAAGTCTCAAGACAGTAAAGTCATCCGAGAAGAGGAGCGTTCAGACGCTCAAATTGCTTGGTTCGAGTTGCGCAAGCGCGTTGGTGAGTTCTTCGATTTCGATGTACTGAAAGTAAGCCGGGAATCTCTCTACTCTATGAGTGATACGTTCGGTGCATTAGCGTTCCGTGAAGTCTTGGCTGACTTGAAACAAGCGTTTCTTCACCATCGTGAAGACTTAATTCATTCAAGTGAGCATCAACTCTTCTTCAATGAGCCAATTCTTTACCTTCATCAACAACTAAAACATAAAGTGGAAAAATTGACGATCGCATGATGGTCTTTTTGGCATGCCTCATTTTGAAAAATTGTATGAAAACATCCAGAATCTATATCCGTCTTTTGATTCATTCCATCAAAAGACATCGTATATGACCCTTGTTTCATAAGGTCATTTTTATATTTTACATCTCAGGAAAAAAATCAAATACAATTTCTTTTATTTCAAATTTATACAGAATAAAATTAGCTTATAGATATGATTTATCAAAAACGAAATGAAAAAAAAAAAGTCCCTCTGAATAAAAGAAACTATATCTGACATATTTACAATCTTCTTTATCTCTCGAAAACGTTGGTGTCAAAAGGATTTTCGGACTTATATTTTTTCTAATTCTTCTAATCTTTCTTTAATTCTTATTCATTCTATTTAATCTTTTTAACTCATAAGAATGTGGTTTAGTCTTTTTCTGTTTATAAATATACTGGTGTAAGAATATGATTTATCCAAAACTTATAAAAGATACATTAACATACTTAAATCAGGTTTTAACTAAGTTTGATACTGTTTATTGACTTGTAACCACTCAATAGGTAAGTAATAGAAAAAAAACTATATAAAGGGTATAAATGAATTGTTTTCATCATATTTTAGTATTAAAATTCCATTAATGGATAAATAAATTAATGGGGGATATTTTATGATTATTTTTGATCTGTTGATAGATATTATCGTATCAGCGTACACTTGTCTTGGGTATGGAACGCCACAAAGAAAAATCAACGTGAAAGTAGAAAAAATCTCAAAAAACCATCCTGATTTACTAGATATTTATAATTCTCACCAACTTTTTTTTGAAGAAGATAAATCACTTTCAAAAATGGTTCTTGAAGGAAATATTAAAACGGATGAACAAAAGAAAGAACTGTATAATGAGATTATGAATTATTTATATATTGAAAATAAAATAGCGCAGAAAAATCAATTAGAAGAGTCCTTATGAGTTTTTCAATACCGTGGAACATAAAAAAGAATCACTAATAGTGGAAAAAGCTACGATATTTCCAAAGGTGATAGAAGAGTGAAAATTGCTATTATTGATAGTGGGATAGAGGTTTCTCACGAAGCTTTCAAATTTATTGATATGTCTAATTCTTATAATTTTGAAGCAATTAACTCAGAAATAGACGATATGGAGGGTCATAGGACTATGGTGGCGGGTGTAATTGCTGGAAGTAAATATAATATTGGCCTTGCACCTAACGTATCTCTTCTTATTTGTAAGATTACTAATACAAAAAGTTTTAAAATTCATTGCATGTTGCGCGCTTTTAAATACGCAATAAACATGAATGTAGATGTTATCAACTTAAGTATGACTGCATATTTGAATTTAAAAGAAAATGATCACGTACTCAAAATTATGAATGATTTAATTAATGAGGCTAAAGAGAATAATATAATTGTAGTCACGTCTGCCGGTAACCATTCGATAAACTTAGAAAAAAACTTATTACCCCACATCCCTGTTTCAAAACAACATGAAAACGTACTAAAAATATCTGCAACGGATATTAATGGTGATTTAGCAGGTTACTCAAATTATGGTGAAGTAGATTTTGCTGCGCCATGTGGGAAAGGATTTGAAGAAAATATCGATTCTTCGAATGTCATACTAACTACTTTTCCTATTAAAGTGAACACAATGAAATCATTACAGAAAAACTTAGGTTACAAAGACGGTTATGTAATAAATTATGGTACTAGTCTGGCGGCAGCACATGTTTCGGGAGCGATTGGGTTAATTATTTCTCATTACCTTGATTTATATAAATATAAGCCAGAAATCAATACAATAATTGAAATTTTAAAAACAGAAGTCCCTCAGAAAAGAAAAACAAGCAATTTTGGATACGGAGAAATAAATGTTTACAATTCTTTGAAAAGTATTTAAATTAAGACGGTTTGTCAAATTAAGCGCGACACTTCCTCGGTGAAGGCCTCGTGTGCGGTTTTCCAGTCCAGGCACTTCCTCGGTCGCCCGTTGATTTTGGCCAGCGCGTCCTTGAGTTCGTCATGCGTGACCTCCGCGAAATCCGTTCCTTTCGGGAAGAACTCGCGGAGGAGCCCGTTGGCGTTCTCGTTGCTCCCCCGTTGCCACGATGAATACGGGTCGGCGAAATACATCGGCACGCCGAGCGACGCCTGGATGCGCTCGTGACCGCTGAACTCTTTGCCCCAGTCCGTCGTCGCCGTCTCGAACGTGCCTTCCGGGAAGGCGCCGTGCACCGCATGGATCGCCGCGTCCATCGAGGCCGCGGTGCGGTCCGCGATCGGCAGGGCGAGATAGAACCGGCTCTTCCGCTCGACGGACGTCGCGACGCACGCCTTCGACTTCCCTCGTCCGGAGACGACGGTGTCGAGCTCCCAGTGCCCGAACGTCCGGCGATCCCTGACCTCTGGCGGCCGTTTCGAGATGGGGAGACCGACGTTGATGCGACCGCGCGTTTCGACCGGCTTTTGGCGTTTCCCCTTCTGGCGGAGCACGGTCACGGGCACGTCGATCTGTCCCGCATAGACCCATCGGTAGATGGTGGAGAAGGCAATTTTTCCTGCGTAGAGGCGGTCGAGGGCTGTCGCCCGATCCGTCTCGCGATGGACCGGATGGACATCCCGAGCTCCAGATAGGTCTCTATTTTCACGCGCTCCGTTGTGGTAAGATGGGTGTAGCTCATAGCGATTCCTCCGTCTGAATGTTTGTGTCGTAACTTCATTCTAAACGAGGCCATCGCTGTGGGCTTTTTTTGCGTTCACGTTCAGGTATTGCACTTAATTTTATAATTCATCGGATGAAAAAAACGCATATCCCAATGGTAATTTCAATCTAGGACATTCCCATGGAATCACAGGAGTTTTAAACTCATTAATTTTAATTACAAAGCATAATCCCGAAATAATTACATTGACCTATGAAACTATATTCAAATTAACTCAATGGTTAATAAACTATAGTTATCGTGAAGGAGATTATGTCTACTGGGATAAAAAGATGCCTCTTGAAAACTATATTAACTTTTCAAATAGTATAGCCAAGGATTCAATTAATTTTACGTGGTGTTACGGAGACCTAATGATTGTAAACGCAATATGGTCTGCTGGCGACCTTATGGGGAATGAAGAATTTAAAAATTATGCAATGGATCAATTTTACAAGTATACAGAGATGCTCAAAAAAATTGATTTAACTTCTCCGACATTTTGTCATGGCATTTCCGGAGTTCTCTATATAATCACAGAAATGAAAAAAAAATCACAAGATCCTATCTTTAATGAAATTGAAGAGAAACTAATCAACAAAATTAATACACATTACAACCCAAATAATCGTTTCGGTTTTAAAGATATTGAAAGATATAATAACGAAGAATTTCAATTTAATAAGACAGGTATTTTAACTGGGACTTCAGGAGTATATTTAGTCTTATTAAATCAATCAAATGAAAACACATCTTATTTACAAAATATATTTATAGTCTGAAATTTGAATGTTAAAACTTTTACTTCTTTAAAATGCATTAAAAAAGGAGTCTGGAATGAAAAAAAATCACTTGTTAGAATTATTGAAACTAGTTAGATGGCCAAAAAAAATGATAATTGTGAGTGTGACTTTATCAATATTCTCGTCGCTACTTAGCCTGACGGTTCCCTTTATGACAAAAAAAGTTGTTGATTCATTTAATTCAAATGATATAAATTGGGACATGATTTACTTATTATTAGGTTTTTTCGTAGCGAACTTAATAATATCTGGAATAGTGTATTATCTCCTCAGCTACATAGGAGCCAATGCTATTTACTATATAAGAGTAGCAATGTGGGAAAGTGTTCTTAAATTGAAAATTAACTACTTTGATAATAATGATACAGGAAATATTATGAGCAGATTGACAGATGACATTGAAACTATGAACAGTTTCGTTTCTGAAAAAATACCGAATATTTTTTCTCAAATCATAGTTATTACAGGTTCAATCGTAATGTTATTTATTCTAGATTGGAAACTTACACTAGCTATGTTTACAGTAATTCCTGTCACACTATTTGTGATTTTGCCCATAGGAAATATCACTTACAAAATTTCAATAAAGTTGCAAGATGAAATGGCAAACTTTACAGGAATATTGAATAGGGTACTTTCAGAGATTAGATTGGTCAAAAGTCATAATGCTGAAGATATTGAGTTCAATCAAGGGAAAAGTAAGTTACAAGACTTATTTAAACTCAATTTAAAAGAGGCAAAAGTACAAGCGATAGTTTCACCAATTGTCTCGAGTACAATGATACTTATGTTGTTAATTATTATAGGATATGGAGCATTAAGAGTATCCAATGGAGAGATTTCTACAGGATCTTTTATTGCGATTATCTTTTACTTAATTCAATCAATAGTTCCCATGGCTTCAATCTCTTCTTTTTATACAGACTATAAAAAAACTTCGGGTTCGACAGAACGACTATATGAAATCTACACCTTACCTAAGGAAGAAAATGATGAAATTCCAAAGGTAGAAAAAGCTTTAGATAATGTTAAAAGTAATTTGATTATTTCGGATTTAAGCTTTGGTTACTCAGATGAAAAAATGGTGTTGAGTAATATTAACTTAAAAATTCCACATAATCAAACTACTGCTATTGTCGGTCCTTCAGGTTCAGGGAAATCAACACTGTTTTATATAATCGAAAGAATGTACGATCCTTGTAATGGAGATATTAAATTTGGTAATGAATCAGTCTATAATTATTCTCTAGGAGAATGGAGAAGCAAGATCGGTTATGTTATGCAAGACAGTTCTATGATGAATGGAAGTATCCAACATAACATTACGTATGGTTTGAAGTCTCCTCCTAGTTTTGAAAAGATAATTCATTATTCAAAACTTGCAAATTGTCATACGTTTATAAATAATCTATCTTTCAAATACAGTACTAATATTGGTGAAAGAGGAGTTAAGTTATCTGGTGGACAAAAACAAAGACTAGCTATTGCCCGAGCGTTTATAAGAGACCCTAAAATCCTATTGCTAGATGAGGCAACATCGAGTTTAGATAGTGAAAGCGAACTTCTTGTTCAAGATGCATTAAACAAATTGATGGAAGATCGAACGACTATTGTAATTGCTCACCGACTATCTACAATAAAAAACGCAAATCAAATTGTATTCTTAGATAATGGTGAAGTTACAGGGCTTGGAACACATAGAGAGTTAATGCAACATCACAAAAAATATGCTTTGTATGTCGAAACACAGACTTTTAATGACGAAAGTGCCAAATCTTTTATTTGATATTTAATGAATACTTAAATTTTTCGTGAATTATTGTCTTAATGAACTGGACTTTTCTAAGATTCCAGTTCGTTTTTGCAATAAATACTTTTTGCTACTGAAAAATATGTGTTCTAACTTAGTCTTGAGGGATAAGGTGATGGTTTGAAAGAAATATTACACATCGAGAGTCTTCTTTTGAAAAGAGATGTTGAAGATCTAGGGAATCTCGCACTCAATCCAGATGAGTACTATATATCGATTCAAGGCAATCGGGAAGACGCAGAGAACCTCTTAAAATCTATTAAAAAGTTCAATGATGAGAAAGATCTTTTTTATGTAGATGGTGTCATTTTTATTAAAATTGGTTGGAAAGTAATTATCCCGTATGGTTTCTGGGACGAGATAAGTAGTTTGTGGCCATATCTAATTAACCTGATTGAAGATTATCAAAATGCTGGGAAAGCAGAATGTTCTTTCCCAAATCAACCGATCACAATAGAAATGTCAAAACTTGATGCTCAATTGCTTTTGTTTTCGGTAGATGATAATAAGATGAGAATCGAAGAACAACACTTTATTTCTATACTTCTTGACGCGGCTGAAGATTATTTTACTTTTCTTTATAAAGCGATTGGAGAATTAGACTCCTTTGAGCTGAATCGTATTAATAAATTGAAAGCCCAAATGGTTTAATATCATTTAGGTATAAGGCAAGATGTGTCTCACTAGCAGATACATCTTTTTTGTTTACAGAAGAGTTGTATACATTTCGACATCGAAATGTATACAACTTAAAAAGTAGTATACAATCATCACTCCGTTTGTATACAAGTTATTTTCTATAAAATACACTATCATCTAGATAAAACATTGAATTTTAATGGATGCTGTGCCATCATTATTTGTAGAAAGGGGAGAGGGCATGAACATATTAACGTTCTACATTTCGAAAGGTGGATCTGGAAAAACCACCTGTTCCTTGAACATGGCCTATGCATTAGGAGAGTTAGGGGAACGTGTTCTTCTCATCGACTTAGATCCTCAAGGTTCTCTTAGCAAACTAATGTTAAAAGAATCCGATACGATCAAATATATGACCATGTTTGATGTACATACACGAAATTTGGATATCAAAGATATTTTGTTTGATGACGAAACGTATCATGTCAGTCTTCTTCCTTCAAATGAACGAAATGCAAGATTGATCAATTTACTTTCTGAGCAAGATAAGCTCTTCCTTTTAAAGGATATGATTGCACCGCTTGAAGATGAATTTGATTGGGTCATCTTAGATTCAGTTCCTTCGATTAACGAACTCTCAAAAGTCGTCTTGTCGACTGCCAATACGACCATTATTCCGTTTATGCCGAAAAAGCTTGTCTTTGATCAGCTAGGAAGTACCATTCGCACCGTACAAAAGGTGAAAAAGTTCTATAATCCCGATTTAGAGATTGCCGGGGTCTTACCTGTGGCGATGGATCATATGTTAAAAGCCGACAAAGAATATTTCGAAGCGATGGAACAAATTGCATTGGCTGAATCGTTGCCTATTTTACCTGTCATCAAACGATCGACATTTATTGAAAAAGCAGCGGATAGTGGAAAAAGTGTCATTCAATACCGCTCCAAAGAATCAAAACAGTTATCGGAACCGTTTCGAGAGTTGGCACAAAAGATTCGAACATCCAGAGGTGATTCTGTATGAAAGCCAGAAATCGTAACATTCATAAAATCAAACCGAGTGAGCAGCACCCTTATCAAAGTGGTTTAACGAATATCAGTTCACTGGTTCAAAAGCTGCCGATTTCAAAGGAAGTTGAGGACCTCGTCCATGAAATCAATGAACTTGCCAAAGTACAAACCATTTCCGTATTTGAGATTGGGAAACGTCTAGTGATTGCCCGTTCTGAGATGCATGACAAAAAAGAGTGGGGGATGTTTTTAGAAGCGGTCTCTATGTCCGCTTCACTTGCCTCACGATATATAAAAGCCTATGAGACCCTGCATCCGCTCGAATCATCGCTAACAAGTCTACCGGCATCCAAAATTTTTGAACTCATGTATCTCGATAATGTCGACGAGGTCGTCGAGCAAGGGTTATATATTAATGGTGAAAGGAGACAGGTCGAAGAGCTCACGGTCAAACAGATTCGTGATCTTCGAAAAGAGAACACTCATACACCTCTTAAAGTGAAACCTTTTCAGCAAGAGAAAAAGTCATCTTCGATCTTGTCCGCGCGTATTCCAAGCAATCTTTCGGAACAATTTCAACAGTATGCCCATGCACATAATCGTAGTGTCAGTGAGTTACTAGCTGAAATGATTGAGCGAACTGTATCAGACAATATAATTGAAGCCACAGATGAACAAGGAGAACAGTCATGAAGAAAATCGCATTGTACAATCGTAAAGGTGGAGTTGGAAAATCAACGACGACCATCAATTTAGCTCATGCCTACGCACGGGACGGCTTACGTGTACTCGTGATTGATGCCGATGATCAGGCGTCTTCAACGAATGGCTTAGGTCTGACGAACGACTATGAAGGGAAGGTACTATTGGATTGTCTACTCGAAGACAACGATCCGTTTTATACACCGATTGAACAAGTCATCGTTACTTGTGAATATGAGACTGGAACGATTTACTTAGTTCCAACAAGACGGTCTGCTTCACCGAGTGATTTAACGAGTCAAATTGGTTATGAGTATCGACTCAGTGAAGAATTGGCCAAACTAGATGAACTATTTGATATTTGTTTAATCGATTGTCCAGGTTCGACGTCAGCGTTGAATCCCTATGCGCGTTGCGCCCTTGTCGCACAAGATCGAATTATCATGCCTGTACAGATGCAAAAGTTTTCGATGGACGCGGTATACTCGGCTCCTGAAGAGTTAGAAGAAATGAAACGATTTCGGGAAGATATTCATATCGCAGCCTTTATTCCGACAATGGTCAGCGCACGCTCTAAAGGGGATACGACGACGGTAGAGGAACTTGAGGAACTCGGGAAAGAAGTCGGGATTCCCGTCCTTACAACAATCCCGTATGCCGTTAAGGTACAAACCCTACAACGGGAATCTAGACCTGTGATCGATCATAAAAGTCCCGCAACGGATGCTTATTTACAACTTGCCCAGGAGGTACTTTCTTTATGAGTCGCCCTCGTAAAAAACATACACCAAAAATTTCGACATTCAGTGCCAATTTACCGGTGAAACAAAGTACACAATCTAGTGAAGATCGTACGGATCAAGTGGAAGCGGTCAAAGAATTTTCTGCAACGACGACCATCACGAATCCGTATCAATCCTTACCAGCAACCGGACTTTCTCGTATTATTACAAAAAAATTGCCCGAAGACATGGAAGGCATTGTTCAATACTATAATCACATTGATGCGATTCAGGCGACGAGTTTTGTCGAAAAGTGTCGTATTCTTGCGCATGCAAATAGTTTGTTCCGGAATCCGGAAACAAAAAAGGAATTTAAACAAGAAGAAGGGAATTGGACAGATTTCTTAGCGAAGATTGGGATGTCTCATTCTCAAGTGAATCGATTTGTCTCGTTTTGGAATACGTTTGGTCCAAACATTTTACAAAAAACGATTGAACAAGATTTTAGTGCGACTAAGTTAGCGGAACTCCTATCATGGCCGGAAGACCCAAAGCTCGCATTACTAGATGATAAGAAATACTACACAGCAAATGGGGATAAAACAGTTTATGAGATGACACGTGAAGAGTTGCGTGAAGTGAAGCGTATGTTGATCGAGCGTCAAGAGCAGCGTGTCATTGAAGCTAATTCTTCTACTGTAAAACCTATGAAGGTACAAATTCGTTTTTCAGATTTAACAGATCCATTGTATGTCGGATTAACACAAGCTGCTAAAAAAGAGCATGTGTCTGAAGATGAAATTATTCGTCGGGCTCTCAATGCCTATTTGAATACAAAATAAGCAAGACGTAGACCCGATATGTTGACGGGGCTTACGTAAGGTTTTGTGAATCGGGGGCAATCATGTCTTATTCCAATCAGTACAAAGATGTTGAGGATATCATCGACACCCTGCTCGTCCTTGATACGTTTTGTGCCGCGAAAAATATTAACGTCGAATTTGTTGTAGTAGGTGCTTCAGGTATCCTTCTCTTCATTGAAATGATGAGTAAGGAAATGGAGTATCGACCAACTCGAGATATAGATATTCGAGTAACAGAGGGTGTCGTGACAACTGAATTGAAAGATGCACTTCAAGAATATGAAATTGAAATTGTCGAGGGTGTGATTCAATTCCCTCCACGTGAAGATTTTCAGGAAGAAGAATTTCGACATAAGATTGAAGGGTTATTTGAAGCAATTGATGTGTATATCCCAGACATTGAACTGTTGGCGTGTACGAAAATCTTTTCTTCTCGTCAGAAGGACCTGGAAGATCTCGAGAACACCAATTTGTTGAAGCTCTGCGATAAAAACAAACTCCTCGAGCTTGTAGAGGAGTACAAGTCAAACATGACCTGGAACGACCCGTTTTGTAATGTACATGACTTAAGTCGAATTTTTCAGGAAAAGGGTATATAATAAAGAAAATAAACGAAGAGGAGGGTGACCGATGACAAAGAGGAAACATGAGCGACTTTATCAAGAACTATTGCGTGAACAAGATCGTATGCAATTTGGTGGGACAAGTTATCGTCAAGAGACAGCTCAACTGGCGCTTGTTCTGAGTCATGATGTTAAGGTCCCCGAATCGCTTTGTAATCGAGTGGAGGCACGCAACTTTGTCGGCTCTTTGGCTAAAGAGTTATCAGAGGACCGGGTAGAGGATGTGGCTAAAATGCTCAGCATGGCTGCACGCCGAGCCTATACTAATCCTGAAAGTGCGTTCTCTATCGATATGAAAGTAAGGTTGGAAGAAAAGCGTAATCGATTCAAGGCGCGCGGTTTACGTGTGAGATCATAAAATGAAGTTGAATTAAGAAAAGGAGTACGGCTCATTTCATAAAGAAATGAATCGTACTCCTTTTTCTATGGGCTATATCAGGGATAATCACATAGATATTTGGTATTCATGTACATGCAACAAGGAGAAAGTGGTTGAAAGCAGTTACTATGGAACGGGACACTAAAATTTGAGTATTAATGGAGTTATGATAGTTCAAAAGTGACGATAGCGTCTTGCTTTCTTCAATAACTTCAGTGATCGTGTTGAAGGTGCTTCACGACTATTTTCTTGAATGAGTAGATTTAAGTGCATCTCCTCAAGAATTTTACATAACTCAAGTCTCAATTCACGTTTTGAGTAGTTTATAATATCCCGAAGCCTTTTGTAGATATAATGTAGAGAAACTAGTAGGATAAGTAAAATAAGAATAAAGACAAACCATGTACCTTTGTCCTTACATGTGTAAATGAAATTATCAAAGACATATCCCTATTCCAAATGTATTTCATCCTTCGGTCGGGAAGAATGAATACGTAAGACTATGTAGTCTCGGTTTAGTTTTCGATTTATGATAGCTAAAAATAACTACTCTCCTCACTTAATCACACTAAATCTAATTCGAAGATAATCCTCTTAAAAGCTGTAAGTGATTCTTTCACAAGGACTTTCTCATCTAAAAAGGGATCAAAATAAGTATTGGTTTGCAACAAGTTTTGTCTGAAATTAGAATCGAAATCGAAATATATATCAAAATCTTTTAGTAGATTTTGATATTCTGACTCACTTAATTTACTTGTTGTGGTTGGTTGGTTATTTTCATCGTATACAATATATCTGCGTGAGTGAAGTTCATAAAGAAGTTTCCACCTGTAGAGGAATGCTTCGATTTCAAAGCCCCAATCATTGCTAGGTTTATTTTTTGGAAGAATAATTTTTTTTTGATGACCACCATTGTAAGTAATAATGTAATGTAGATTGCCTGTTACATCAGAATCTTCAAGTATCTCTACCAATTGTGTTGATTGCTTTTCTGCTAATTCATGGAGTGGGAAGGGTTCTCCCGAAGAATTGGATTCAAATAAAATTTCAACATTAGTAATATAATGCATATAATGATTCCTCTTTATTATTTTCATTTAGCATAAGTTATTGATGTTGGAGCGAATGTTTGTAGATTAAACTCCAATTGCTTCATACAGGTTATTTGTTTATTGAAAATGAATAACTCTTTAAAGCAAAAAAATAAAGTGCGTTACTAATTTTTAGGACTTATCCAATGATTTGTTTCGTTCCCTTAGAACAGCTAACTCTATCTGCTCACTTATCGATTTCTCAAGCGTCTCCTTCTCGCGTCGAAGAAGTTGCACTTCTAAGTGAAGTTTTTGATTCTCTTCTTCGAGTTGATCACTTCGACGGGATTTGCTTTTTAATTCATCCACTGCATCCATTAAACTCTGGTTTTGACGATTTAATTGTTTTTGACTCTCTTCTAACTTTCGAATAGTCCCTTCCAAATCAAAGATCGTCTTTTTATGAACCTTCAACTCTTCTTTCGCTGATTGTTTCTCCAACTCCAGTGCGTTTAGTAAGTTTTGTTTATCTGTATGTAGTTGGTCCAATTGCTGTTGAAGTTGTTCTAGTTCTTCCTGATGTTGCATGACTTTAGCTTCATATTCTCGATGAAGTTCTTCACTTTCCTTCACAACACTGTCTTCAAGTTCACGTATTGTTTCAGTATATTGAATTGTCATGCGTTGAGTTTCTTTTTGTTGCTTCTCTAAGCGAAGCGCTCGTTCTTGAAAGAGTGAAGCGATCTGATGAAGTGTAGTTTCAAGTACACTATTTTCTTCATCGATTAATGGGTCTGGTGATTGTTTATCAGCCAATTGAATGAATTCTTCAAACAATTGATTCGTCGTTAGTTGTCGTTCTTGCATTAGACGTTGAATATGTTCGGTCACTTCTTCAGAGACACGAAATGATTTTACTTTTGTTTCGCTTGATTGCATCAATGTCACCACTTTACATTTTAGTGTATACATAATCTACAGACAGGAATCTAGTCTTGTATTATTTTCCCGTACTTTTGATTCAAAAACAAGGTACGCGAAATGATCAAGGGTTGTGTATATTTCGATGTCGAATGTATACAACTCTCGTATCATCAAATTAAAAAATCTAAAAGCAAACATCCAGACCTATCGTTAGCTTCGAATCGGATAATATTCTATATATTCCGATACACTCACTTTTGAGTTCTCAAAAAAGAACGCTCAATCCTTTGACTAATCGTTCGATAGTTAAATTGGAAAGAGGAGGTTTTCGGGAATGAGAAAAAAGAAGCGCGGCACGTTGAAAGCAAGTGTATTAAAAGTAATGCTTGGATTTATTTTACTATTTATTGTCTTGTTTGGAGTTTTTCAATATGTTGGATCTAAGAACACCGTTTTGAATACGATCCAATCAATGATGATAGATGATGCTACACCATACTGAGAAAGCATGGATACCGCAACTTATGAGGACTTTGCCGCCATCCAAGCGAGAATGAGGAGTACAAGAAATACAGGGAAGAGCTGAACACTTACCGAGAGCAAATCGGAGCCATGTATGCCTATATAGTGGCGATAGAGGGCGAAGAGGCACGTATCATGATTGATGGGGCAGAGGCGGGTGTGGTCTCTCCGATTGGGGAGAAGTTGTCCTCGACTTCGATAAAAAATGTACGAGCTGCATACAATGGTAAAGAAATCGCCACGGATGTGATTCATGATGATGAGTTTGGGGATTATGTTTCGGTGTTGGTGCCGATCGAACACAACGGAGAAGTGATCGGTGTGCTTGGGTTGGACAAAGACGCTTCGAAGGTGAGTTACATCTCGAGCGGGGTACTGAAGGAGATGGCGCCTCAAATACTCGTCGGCTTAATGGTTCTCATGGTATTAGCAGTCACCTTTATTTGGGGTTACCTAGATTGGAAGTTTAAACCTATGGGCGTGTTAGAGGAAGTAGCGAACCATGTGTCAAACGGAGATCTAGGTGAGGCGGAAATCGTGATCAGTAAACTCTCTTTGAAGAACGATGATGAAATTATGCGATTGACCAGTTCGATGACGAAGATGACGAAGATGTTAAAGGAACTCGTGGCAAGCATCCAACACTCCTCTCAGACCGTCAGTGAAGAGAGTGGGAATGTTGCTGCTATATCTGTAGAAGTGCACGAAGCCTCTCGCCAAATTGCCTATACGATGGAGGAAATCGAAAGTGGGGTTGAGAATCAAAGTACGTTGACGATGAGACTCCATGAACACATGAATGAATTCTCTACCTTAGTCAGCTCGGCGGCCAAAGAAGGTGATGAAGTGAGCCATCAGGCGGATTTTGTTGGGAACGCGACCGTCTCGGGTCAGCGTCTCATGGAGGAGGCGGTCGAGCAAATGTCTCGTATATATAGCCAAATTCAACAGTCACAAGTACAAGTAAAAGATTTTGAGAAACAAGCGGATGAAGTAACGCAGCTCGTAACGTTGATCCGTCAAATTTCAGAACAGACGAACTTACTTGCACTCAATGCTGCGATCGAGGCAGCACGAGCTGGTGATCAAGGAAGAGGATTCGCAGTCGTCGCTGCCGAGATAAGGACTCTTTCGGATGACGTTTCTTAGTCTGTGAGCGAGATCTCAGAAATCGCAACTAACGTTAAACGAAATTCAGTAGAACTGGACGCCGTATTCACAGAAAGCAGAAAGTCAACTGAAGACGGGAAACGAACGCTCGAACTGACCAAGACATCTTTTGAAGAGATGGAAACGAGTGTTGAAAAAATGAGGACGTTAAGTCATTCGATGCAAACAAGATTCGACCGTGTGAAGTCTAACCAGCAAGTCATTCAGAAAGCTCTTTCAGATATCGCATCAATTTCTGAGGAGAGCACTGCAGGAAATGAGGAGGTCGCCGCTGCTACTGAACAGTTGTCTGTAACGAGCGAGACGATGAATCATTTCGTAAAAGAGTTAGCTGAGACCGCAGAGAATTTGAAGGGAAGAAGTCGAAATTTCAGACTGTAATCGTCGAATCGTACAACAATCGAACAGATTACATCCTTAATTTTGTCACGAATAACTCTGACCTATATTTGCAGATGGTTGCGATTTTTCTATATCAGCTGCCTTTTGTTGAACTAGGAGGAGAGATTACCATTCAACCACCTTGACATTTTTTTCCTCTTGCTATACATTGAGCTAGAACTGAATAGCATCACTAGGGGTGTTCATTGAACTGAGACGAGTTAAAACTCGAACCCTTCGAACCTGAACTAGATAGTACTAGCGTAGGGAAGTGTGAACATGACTGCATCCGCAAATGGATTCATTTCCTTTTTGCCATGTATCTTTTGCTTGTACACAACTTCTCTCACGCGAGAAGTTGTGTTTTTTTATAGACAATACAATCATCTAGACAAAAAGGAGATCACAATGATGAGTAAAGTTGTACTTGTAACAGGTAGTAGCAGAGGATTAGGCGCCACAATCGCTAGAGTATTGGTAGAGAAAGGATTCAAAGTGGTCATCAACTACTATAAAAGTAGAAGAGCCGCAAATGAGTTGGTTCAAATGTTAGGGGAAGAACATGCAATAGCTATCTATGGTGATGTGACGAGACGAGAAGATGTCGATTTATTAATTAAGAAAGCAACGGAACACTATGGTCACGTAGATGTGGTTGTAAACAACGCGTTAGTAGATTTTAAGTTTGACCCGATGGCACAGAAGGCATTCGAACACCTCTCTTGGGACGACTATCAGAAGCAACTGGACGGAACAATCAAGGCAGCGTTCAATGTTTCCCAGAGTGTACTCCCTCAATTTATTGAAAGATCTGAGGGGAGTATCATCAACATCGGGACAAACCTATTCCAAAACCCTGTAGTGCCTTACCATGAATACACGACGGCGAAAGCGGGATTGATCGGATTTACGCGCAATCTTGCCGCGGAGCTTGGAAAGTTTGGGATAAGGGCCAATGTTGTATCTGGAGGGTTGTTAAAGATGACTGATGCGAGTTCAGTGACAAGTCCCGAAGTCTTCGATTTGATTGCCCGGACTACGCCCCTGAGGCAGGTCACGACTCCCGAAGAGGTTGCTCAACTTGTCTCGTATCTGTCATCTGAAGAAGCATCAGGTATCACTGGCCAGAACTTGGTAGTGGACGGTGGATTGACCATGAACTAAAGAATAATTCTAAACAGGATATCGAAAGTGTAAGAATTCTCATAGAAACGGAGTACCTTATTTGAAACCTGCTAAACAATTAAATTTAGGAGTGCTACTCTATGGATGTGGACATCACCAAGCCGCTTGGATGATGCCTGAATCTTCGATAGAGTTGATCGGCAACGTCACATATTATCAAGAACTGGCCAGGATTGCAGAGTCTGGATTTTTGGATGCGGTTTTCTTTGCAGACAATCAATCATTTCCTGCAACCACCTCGACCGAAATACCGGCATTTTGGTTTGATCCGATGATAAATTTAACGGCTATCTCACAAGTCACGAACCGAATCGGTTTGGTTTCCACCATTTCAAGCACTTTCTCTAATCCATTTACGGCATCGAGACAGTTATTTAGCCTGGACCATATCTCGAAAGGACGTGTAGGGTGGAATTTAGTGACGTCGATGTCCGACTGGGAGGCTGAGAATCATGGAATGGATCATCTTCCTTCTAGGGAGAGGCGCTATCAGAAAGCTGATGAGTTTGCGGAAGTGATGGATAAATTGTTTCTCTCGTGGAATCGAGGCGATTTCTCCCCGAATCGATTGGCCAACCATCTCATTAATGAACAGAATATTGAACCGATAGATCATGTCGGGACGTACTTTAAAGTCAAAGGTCCCTCCACTACACCAAGTAGCCCGCAAGGAAAGCCTGTTGCCATGCAAGCGGGGGCCTCGGATCAAGGGATTGAACTGGCTGCAAAATATGCAGATGCAGTGTATTCAGTTTCTTGGAACTTGAAGCAGGCGATGGAATATCGGAATCGTTTAGAACAACACCTCATAAAACAGAACAAAACTATTCGCCACGTCAAGATATTTCCGGGCCTTGTTACATATATCGGACGAACAAAAGAAGAAGCCTATTCAAAAAAGCTTGAGTTAGATAAAAGGCTACCTCTAGAGAACGCGATCAAGCAACTGAGTTATTTTATAGGTGAAGATTGCTCGAAGTGGGAACTTGATGAGAGGGTACCTTCGTTACCACCAATCGATTCATTTACCGGTCCTGTCGGTCGTTATAAAACCATATTGGAAATCGTACATGACAAAGAACCTACACTCAGAGAACTCCTAGGTTATATCAGTGCTGGGGGAGGACACCTCACTCTAATCGGGACACCCGAAGAGATTGTAGACGAGATGGAGCGATGGTTCAATCTGGGGCTTGCAGATGGGTTTAACCTTATGCCACCGACTCTGCCATCAGGGCTAAAAGATTTCGTGGAATTGATAATCCCTGAGCTGCAAAAAAGAGGGATCTTCCGAAAGGGTTACGAGGGGGCCACTTTACGTGAACACCTTGATCTGGTACCTCCGGGTTCGCGTGATCGATCTCCTCAACGGGGTAACTACGAGGAAGAGTGACTTGTGGACTATGCCGTATCAATCTTCCTCTGGAGCGATGAGGCGAAGCACTAACGAAGCGACCTCATTATCAGGTTCGAGAGTTTGAATTCTCTTGGCTATTTGAACGGCATCTCGGTCACTGACGATTTTTTCAGGAACGGTGTTCAAGAACAGCAGGTTTTCTAAACTGCTTACATCGATGGAGTGATTCACATCTAAGGACTTTTTAGCATGCATCAATGAAGAGGCATAGGCGCCCTCGATGTGGCATAGAGGGTGAGTGAGAACCTGAAAAGCCAAATCATGTAGCTCGGGAGATTCGTCTTCATGAAGCAGATGCACCAGAACTACATAGTTGGTCAAACTCTCATTTGAAAATGCTATCGACAAAAGCTCGTGACTGAATGCCTCATATCCGACGTCATCGTATAGTTTTTTCACTTCACCGACCTGCATGGATAGGATTAATTCCTCCAATCGACTGTCCATCCCATAGCCTCCTTCCATTTCAATATTGTGTGACGTAGCATTAGGATTGGCTATTCCTCCTCTCAGAGAAGAGCCAATATAAATCGTTGAATCAAGAGACAAGAGTTCTCTGATACAAACGATTCGTCATGAGTGAATGATTTCTTGTCGCATCGTTTGTGGGGTCAATCCATCGAGATGAAAAGAACCTCGATAAACATGTAATACAGACTTGTCCCCCCTCAAGGCTAATGGGAAAACACCTGATCTGCCGGTTTTCAATTCAAAGTCTTCCGGTGCGATTTCAACATCGAGTTCATGTCCTACCACAGCGTAAGAATAAGGAGTTGAAAAGTAGGAACGCGCTAAACACCGAATGATTCTATCTGTCTGAACGTTTAACTCATCAATAGACCCGGAACGTGGGACAATGTCATCCCACCGAATATCTATAAGAATTCCATGAAAATGATTCACGATGACAGGGGTTAAGTGAACATCATTGCTTCTCACATCGAATGCATCCCCAGAAAGCGTTAGGGACGGATAGAAATTTGAGAATACATTCAGGTCAATTTCATCGTCGACGATGTCTTCTTCGACCCAGTGTTCTCCGTCAGTGTCTAGGCTATACCTTACTTTCATCAAGCGACTACCTTGTGCAATAATCGAGCTTAAATAACTACATAGATTAGGAATAATGGCATCATTATCTGAAAACACTAATGCGATGTTGATATAGCCGCCAGATCTAAACATCAAGTTCAACCCCTATCTTCGGTTTCGAGCCATTCCATTCATCATAGTACTTGTCATACAGTCTGTGATATGTCGTTTTGATTACTATAATAGCACTATCGGTTGAGAGCATATCAATCATCGCTTGTGACCTCATTTTTTCATGTGACTTGGAAAATAGATAGGCTCACATGGACCTTTTTATTTTCAGGGCATTAGGTTAATACATGGTTCTGAGAATCAAAGGTCTCAAAGCACGGTATGACTGTGGGATGTTGATCCATCTCTCCAAATACGGATCATAGTAATGACCACGTTTGATTCCTGCTCTTGAATTGTATTCTTCTTTGAATAAGGTTTCTTTCTCAATTGTTAGATGCATTCCTATGCGCTCATCTGAAACCTCATGCTCGTCCAATCCTTGCGAATCTGGACCCAGCCGTTCTTCAAGCTCCTTAACAGAAAGATTAGCATAATAGGACCATTTTTCTGGGCCAGCCAAAAACCTGAGTCCCTCATAGAGGGAGTCGAACTTGAGGAATTCTCGTCTTGTTTCAAACTCTTTGGCGTCTCGCCATTCGTATATGGTCAGCCAACGTTGAACGAAATCGAACAACCTGAATGTACCTTCGCTTAAATCAGGTTCGGACTTGTCATGAGTCACGACTTGTTCTTCACCGTCTGAGTATTTGACATAGTAAATGACTTCACCGGACATCTCTACGTCCTCTAAAAAGGTTAGTAGCTCCATTTCATTGTCATGAAGTAACTCTATCAAAGAGATTTCCTGTTTGGAATCCCTAGCTCGATACTTGACGACCAGGGTTTTAATGTTGTAAATATTCAGATTCATTGCCTCCTATACTGTAAAATCGATGAGAAGTGACCGAGTTTTATATACCTTGAACAGTTCGAGAGGGACTAGATGCACAAAACTCTGCCCCCAATTACTCGTCCGGCACCGTTGTTTGGTCCATCATGTGAGGACATTTGAATCTCAAAATTGACTACGTAAGTTCACATTCATTCTTCACCTTTCTCTTGATTTATTTCGTGCTCGAATGTCATATCAGATTGATTTCTGGTTGAGTGTATTTACTGATCAGTCGCCCTTCTTTTTATTTTTAAACGCAAAAGGAATCGAGATCATGAATGCGCCGATCATGCACAACGTCGAGTAGGATGCCAGTTGGCTTCCTTCGCTTCCTATCTCATCCACCAAGATTCCCGTATTGAATAACAAGACGAGGGACCCAATCAAAACGATAAAAGAATTAAATAAGGTCCAATACGAGCTGGGGATTTTTGAACCCAAAAAGGCCAGGTATACGAGGTTACTTAAACTGAGAAATAGAAAGACGTAAATCAAAAAATTCAAAGAATCTAGAACATCCAACATATAGAATTATCCTCTCATAAAAATAAAAATTTAGGAATACAAGGTATTCTTATACAATTAAGATAACCATAACCTCATTCATGAGGGCAATCCTGCTATAGATGTATTCATTTTTTACAATAGAAACTATAATATTCTATATTAATCCTTTTATGTTTTGGTATTGAATCAAAAAATCACGGTAACCAAGTGAATTTAATACAACCTCATTGTCACTGAGTTTGAAGGACTGACTCGAGAAAATAAGGATTTTGAGAAATAAAGTTCAATGATGTTTCTAGGTTTTAGAGCAAGTGTCAAGGAAAGTGTAGTGTAAAGAGTGTATTGGAATGAGCTGATAGGGTATACGGTTCCTCTATGTGTGATGATGGTTGTATGGTTACGTTACAAGAATTTTGATACATACTTCATGTTTTCTTGGGTATTTAGTGTCATCAACGTGATATATGCATATATAATTTATTTTCATGATGTCGTTAACAGCTCGATTTACGCGGGAGGACTTCATCCGTTGGATTGGATGATTGCTCTTTACACGATAATCATAGTCTGTGGGATAATTTATGGATGTACTGCCAGTGTCTTGATTTGCCTATCGTATTTAGTTTATCGATTGCGTAATGGGCGATTTCCTAAGCAGGATGTGTGATCAAGGTCCACATGCGTCGCTTGAATAGGAGCGTATATGACATCTTATGAACAAGAGGGGTAAAAGTAAAATGAACAAGAAGGATATCGAACTTCAAAGGTCATTAGAATTTTTAGCGAATGGGTGGGAGGTTAGCAAGTTAGACATCGATTACTTGCATGAGACGATTTCACTCATCGTCGAGAGCGTACGGCAGCAACAGATAGTAAGAACACACATCACATTCAAAGAGGTACTCTCCTTCTATGTATATCAGGAGGAGGTTGCTTACTCTGAGACCCTAGATGCGACATATAGACTTAACGACCGAGGAAAAGACGACAACGTTTTTGTCAGCGAGATTGGCTTTCACAGGAACGGGTTCGGACAGGTCAAAATTAAATGCATAGACCCTGAACAGACGGCGATTAATGCAATCACTTCAAAAACGAATATGTATTTCCAAGTCAATAATAAGGACCACTTTTTTATCGAGTGTAATGCTATCGAAATCAACGATGATGTCTTCGAGGGGTTGATTCAATCGAGTGAGAGTTTAAAAATCACTCTCGACTAATTTGGGAGGGTATGATTCTAGAAACGATTCTCAGTTTTAAAGGCAGTGGTGTGATCACATTTCTGAATTGAAGTATACATGTTTGATTCTTAACTTTTATCGGAGGGTGGTCGGGTGTAGGGTTGTTAGCCTACGGTTTAATAGGGCTAGTGGTGAGCACACTTATTGTACCGGGTGTTTGGATACTTTCGAAACACAGAAAAGCTGATTTGTAATCGAAAGTAACGCTCTCCGTGGTTTGCCTAAGAAATGAGACTCGGTATAGATTCTGTTTCGTACTCGAGGAGAAATGTTACCTATTTCAAATTTCAAAAGTCAGGTCTGTTAAGTCAGGATTATGGTTGATCTGATTGATGGGCAGACATTTGCTAAGAACTACCTATAGCTAAGTCATATAAAGGTGGAGGCTTTATCACTAAAAGACAAAAATATCGTGTATGATGACTGATACAAAATCAAGTGAAAACAAAAATAAAAAGAGGTAATGAGATGAGTGTAAGAATTACATTTGATAAAAAATTAAGGTTGGGATACCTATATCTCTTCCCTGAAAACTATAGGTACAAGATACATGAAACGAAGGAACTAGACTCGAATCCTTTTCTCGAGTTAGATTGTGATGAGTTAGGACGAGTTGTAGGAATTGAATTATTAGATTTTGAAACACTCAGCTTGAGTCAGGTAATGAGTAAAAATATTTGCTATGTGAAAAAACCAGATTGTGTTTCTCTACGTTTAAATAATGTCCCGATTGAGAGTACAACAACATTTGCAGGAATCAAGTTCCATTTTTCTGAGGCGAATTACACCGGCTTTATAGGGTTTGATATCATTGATTTAGATAAATACCCTATTCAGGATCTATAAAATAACTGTTAGCTTTACAAGGTCGAATATGAGGTGTTATCAAATACTTAAGCACGACTTTCATCCTGTCATTGAGAACAATATAGGTTTGGATTTTCAACGGCCCTATGATCTCATAAGCAGCAAAGTTAAGTAATTATATTTTGATGTTCGACTTCACCTTTGAATCTTTTTAAATGTGTCTAATGCTACGTGGGAAACATATGAGTAATCACAAAAAAGACGCCCTGGAAGCAATCGAGAGTGTCTTTTTTGTGAGCAATTGTTAGAAGTGAGTGTGAGTCCAGCATTTTCCGAGACTTTAATCTAAATCGACAATCGAGGAAGTCTGATTGATTCCCTCAATTGTCGTAATAGCGATTGTAATGCGATGCATATTTTTCCTTTAAGTTCTGGATTTTGATATCATCCCAAGAAATGATATCAACCACGTCGGTACTCACATACATTAGGAAGTCGTCGTTGTAAAAAGCTATATAAGCCTGTGTGTCCCCTTTGTAAACTTGAGTACAATAGTTCATGACCTCTGTTAAATTAAGATTTCTAATGAGGGTGTAAACAGCACCATCCCCAGAAAATTCATCTACCACAGCGTGTTCTTTCCAGTTTCGAATCGTTAGATATCTGCCAAGTTTAGATTTTGATGAACAACGGACATTGTCCATGATGTATTCAGATACAAACATGAGATGAAGTGGCTGAGAACATTCAAAAATGGATTTTAGAATGTCCTTTAATAAAGAAAGATTTAACTCGTCCATACTAAATCTGATTCGGTGTGCTGAATCGACTTGAAAGTATGGCGTTTCTTTAGTGATATCAAAAACAATATTAAATTTATCAATCTCAAACATGAATTAGTCTCCTATTCTATTTAGTTCAGCATCATATGTGCCTGATCGTGTTTTTTTACTTCCTAAGTTTTTAATGGAGCTTGCGCCTTTCCAAGCACCGCCGTTATGACCATCTTTGTCAGGTGAGATATACTTTGGTCCTTTGCCTTTGTTTCTTTTAAATACTTTTTGACCATGCGAAGTTTCATTGACTTGAGAATATCCTAAATCTTTAGCTGCTTCTTTCGCGACAGCCGGTACCGATCTAATCATAGAAGCTACAACAGATTTTGACCAGTTCTTAATCGCTGTTTTAAGCCCCTGTTTTGCAATCACGCCGACGATTAAACCAACAACCGGCAAGGCTGAAGCTTGTAACTCAGCAGTGTCATATACATACTCTTCGTTTGTTTCTTTATCAGTAAAAACCGCTTTAAAATTATTCTCGTCTGTGAGTTCTAAAATAGTGATTGAAAATTCTTTCTTTAGCTCGGTTCCATTATCCTTAAGTATGGCCTCAACAGATAGTTCATCATTTAATTCGTCGAACTTTAAAGTACTTTCCATGTTAATTTGTTCATTCTCCAAATGTGACTCTACATACTTGACGTTCTTATCCTCATAGACTTTTTCGGTTACTGTTGGCTCCGAATCTTCATTTATCTTGACTTCCTTTTCAGTTGCATAGCTAACACCACTATTAGCAATAAGTAGTGAAGAAACTAATGTTGCAATAAACATCTTCTTCATGATTTATTCCTCCTTGAATTGTATCAGTCCATTCCCATATGTATGCATTGGACCTAGTTTTATTGAATTTTTGCTTAGCTCTTTTATTAAGTGATCATTGTCTTGATCGTGAAGGAGTAGAGAAATAACTCCAGTTGCATAGGCGGTCGAAAAAGAGGTTCCTGACTGTTCCTCCATTATTCCTTCATGGTTTAAAACAGGTACATCTACACCAGGAGCAACAAAGTCGATTTTCCCTTTAGCCGCGTATGGATAGATTGAATTGGTACTATCTATTGCGGAAATGGAGAGCACTTCATCATATTGGGCCGGATAGTCTGTAGATAAACCGAGCGTGTTTCCCGCAGCTGCGACGATTAAGATTCCCGCGTCACGAGCACGTTTAATTGCATTTCTCAGTTCCTCATGATCTTGAGAAAAACCGTAGCTGAAATTAATGAGGTCCACGTCTTGCTCTATCGCCCAATCGATGCCCTTGATTGTATCGGTGATATTTCCTTTTGCTTCATCGTCCAGTGTCTGGATATCATACAAGTGAACATTATTGTTAATCCCGATTGTAAAGTTTTTAAAAGAGGTAGCTGCAATGATACTGGCGACCATAGTGCCGTGAGCATTTTTGGGAGTGGTTCTCGAAGAACCGTTTATCGTGTTAAACTCCTTGACGACAGACACTTTAAATTGCAACAAATCATTATTAATGCCTGTGTCCATAACCGCAATCTTGATGGGTTTATTTGTTGAATTAGGTTCGCTCTTTGACACTGATAATGCACAAAGCGCCCAGTTCTGATCACACATTTTTTCTTGTTTGTAGACTTCTGTTTTTTTATCACATCCTGCAATCATTAGTAAGAGTAAAAGGGTCATTACTAGAGTAGGAAATTTAGTAATCATAATTCTTCCTTCTTATTTTTTGTATATGTAGCGAAATGTTTAATTGCACTAACTGTACATCTACCTCTTATTCAAAAATATAACACAAGAAATGATTTTATGTAATTATTTAACTTTTAACCTTCATTTTTCTTTATTTGTATCTCGAGTGACTTTTTAAATTTAAATTCCCGTTTTTAGGGATTTACTAGCGGTAATAATATTGGTTTTTTCCGATAAAGGTTATTATTTCGTTTCACAATTGATTTATCTTGGACCATCAGGAGGAAAAGCGCACGTTTTTCTTTGACGAAGACCGGCGACTCGCGCTGCTCTGTCTTTGCATGAATGTTTATTTGTGATGAGTGGATTGCAGAAAAAATGGTCGCTTGTTTGGTGAAAATGGTCGTTTTTCCAACGTAAGCCCTAGGCTTGTTTCAAACAAGCCTAGGGCTTAAATAAAGCAAGCCGAGATGTCGAGTGGTCCGATTCGAGGTATCGTTGAGCTATCAACAGGAGAGGATGATTCAAATGAATCACACATTGAACCAGCAAACGATTAAAGAGATGAAAGAGGTATTACTAAGAAGACTTCCTGAACGGATGGATATCGATCCCGAGGCATTCGAGTTGGTGAGTATGGATATTCTTTGTGAAGTGAAAGAAGGGGAGCGATTGAAACAGGTGACGCTCTTCTTTAATACAAGCACGCTTCAAGCACAAAATTGATTGTTCCGAAACGTATACATGTATACGTTTTTATCTAGTGAGTCTTTGGAGGAGGCGTGATGGACGAGCGGCTACTTGATGAACATGCGTTCGATGGATTGGATCCGTTCGTCCGGTTCGATGAGGGACGGAACTCGCACTATTTCCGCGTGGTAATCTATATGGGACATAGGTAGTTGCGGATGGGGGCGTCAGTTTCGTCGTCTCAGAGCTATCCAAGGATATATTCGAAATTGAATGGAATAAACAAATTATTCACGTGTTGATTGAAAGTTATGCCTCGATTCAGAGAATAAAAAAGTGAACAAGCTTGAAAGTCCATTATCCTGTGAGTAGAGAATGGTCTGTTTAAGTAGCAATCTGCGAATATTTTTTGTATATTCATTCACGATCTAATAATTCTATTTTAAAAATATCTGTACTACCTGAGCGATCCGTTAAAAGTGTAATGGAGACTAGATCTCCATTTGATAACTCGGGAAGACCAGTAACATCATCATCATTTTGATAAATTGTGATTTGTTCTTCAAAAAAGTCGTAATTTAGTGTACCTTGAAATTCTTCTTTATTTAATTCAATTCCTTCAACTACTATGGAATCGTTATCGATTTCTGTGATCTTCGCGTAAAAAGTCTCCACATCTGTTGGTTTGAACTCCCACAACGTTTTTTCGTAGTCCTTATATGCATTCGTGTAGCCTGCAGAATAGCTAATTAAAATGCCCATCAGTAATATAAAACCAGACATGACTATAGTGATTTTGTAAGGGGGGGTAAGCGTAGAACGTTTTTCATTATTACTTTTTAAAGCTTTATTGATATGACGTTTGTAAATTTGAAAGTAAATAACGATCGAGACAATAAATATCAATAATAGTATTGATGAAGCAACGATATAGTTTGGAAATGGCAAGAAATATTCCTCCTTTAAATTTGAAAGTAGTCTTTAAAAATATGATAGTAACTTCTTGTGACATCAACTTTTTTTCCGTTAATTAACGTAAGGATGAATTTTGAAGAAAGTGTCGGTTTTATTTGTTTTATTTTACTGGTGGAGATGATGACAGAGTTACTGATGCGTAAAAATGCTTGAGGCTCTAGAGAGTTTGCGATTTGGTATAGGCGCTCATTGCACTGGTATAAAGAGTCATTGGTCTGAATTTCAACACTATCGCCGTAAGACTCAATACAAATAATGTCTTCTACAAATACAATAAGTTTCTCATTGGTTTTTTTATCTCTCGCGGTTAAACTTTTAATAAAATTATTCACTTCACTCAATACGAGTTCAGCAGTGTCGTCCACTTCTATTCCTTTTTCTTTCAAAATTGATCTTATTTCATCGAATCGATCTTGACCTACACAAAGTTTAATTTTCAAATCACGTCCCCCTTTCGTATTTGTTTAACAAAGAAACCTGATTTCAGAGTCAGTGTAACAATTGGGAATTTATATCACAATATAAGAACGGTACTTTACACTTATATTCAGATGAAATGCATTAATGGGTGGATACTCTTCCTAAGTTAAACTTGAGATTTGAATCAAAACTAATCATCAGATGTTGTTCTATTATTAAAACTGATGTTATTCGCACCCTATTCAAACCTAAGCACCCTAATGCGTCAAAGGAACGTGAATACTTTAAAGATATGCCAGGTGCACTTAAATAATATTTGATTCATGAGGTGAAAAGATGGATTATATCTGTCCTGTTTGTGGTTATGATGGCTTAGAAGAATCAGCATATAATGAATATGATCTTCCTTCGTTTGAGATTTGTTCTTGCTGTCGATTTCAGTTTGGAGACGATGATGATGTTGAAGTTAGGGAGGGAGTGTTCTTATCGAGAGAAGAAGCTCATTCTGTTCACAGAGAAAAATGGATCAAGGATGGAGTAGAAATTTTTCAGCCAGAATACTATCCAGCAGAATTCCAAGTGAATGACCGAGTAATAAAACAACATTTAATCCAACAGTTAAAGAACATTAATATCGATATCACTTGATAAACGGATATAGGACGTTTTGGATTCGGATTTTTCTAATTTTATTATATTAAAATTACTTTATTCTGACTTATGAGCTGAGCCCTATTTTACGGACAATGTAATAAAAAGTGCCTCGATTTCTATACGGCGATCAGATGGCCTCGGTACTCTCCGTGGTCAACAAGATTTTTTAGATGCCAGTAGAAGGACTCGATCGGTGCGTTGTCGAGACATTTTCCACGACTTTCGGTCAACAGCTCCTCTCTTCCTGATTCTCGAAGACGGCCAGTATATTAAAGTCGCCCGTGTAATGGATTGACCGGTCCGAGACCGACCCCACGTTTGGATTTGACTTTGGCTGCCTGAGCTGATGTTCGTTGAAGATGATTTAACCTATGGATGCGTTCCCCCGTCTGAATGAATAGGTTCACTATATCGATTCGACCGCACGCAAAAAAACTGAATGAGTACTCTTTATCGAGTGTCTGTCATTCAGGGTTCAGTTCATCTTATATTCGATTATTTTCATTTACACAGGAAATAAATACTTTAAGTGTTAGAGGAACTCGATAAGAAATGAAACTACCATATATACAATGGGGAGGAATGTTATCAGTAACCCGATTAGTCTGGTTCTACTCTTAAATTGTAATGCTAAACCTACTAACCATACAGCAAACAAAGTCAACCAAAAATAACTGGATAGTGGCTGAGTTGCTTCTGCCATTCCACTTATCCCTAAAGCTATTATAGTAAGAGCTGTAACCACTAAACCAGTTATAATATTGATAGTAATTAAAAGTGACCTACTCATGGATATCCTCCTTAGATTGAATTTATTTCAATTTATAGTATAAAGTTATTTATAAAATGGCACAAACCCCTAATTGATATTATAAATGTATATTTTAGTTTAAATGCTAAGCTATTAGTTACTTCTATGTAAAATTTTTTAGAGCGTTATTATGACTTTTTGAAACCGCTTACTGTGATTTATTTAATATAAAGCTACTCTCTCTCCCGCACCTCCACCATATCTCCGCTGCAAATCGCGTCATTCAGCACATTCTCATAGACCGATATGACCTGTTCATCGACATCACGCATTTCAATCTTTTGAATCTCCTTATGGTACTTCGTCAATAACGCCTTGTGCTCGGGTATGAGGAATGAAATCCATTTCATCTCACCCTAATCGCGATACATCGTCATAAAAATCACCCTCCAAATAAAAAGAACGTTTGTTCCTGTTTTATACCCGATTTGTCTCGTTTGAACAGCTTTTTACGTGATTGGTGATCCGTGCGTCCTGTTTCCGTACTCTAGCTCGCTGGTCGTCGGTGCAAGGGACGTCAAAAAAATGACGCGCCCTCCGGCCCCGTCTTCCTTCGCTTTTGGCTCAAAGCGAGGCTTTTCGCTCGTTGGCTACGGAAGCCTGTCCTTCCGTTTGCTCTACGCATTTTTTTAGCCTCTCCCTGCGGTCGCCCTTGCACCGTCTCCCGACGCTCACTGCGTTCCCGTCAACAGGACGCACAACGGTGTTCGTTCTGAGGACAGCTTATCCGAACGGTTACATAAGGCGGGGGACCTCATCGGCATCCCTGTGCTCGATCACCTCATCCTCGGTGCGCACGAGTTGTACGTCAGCATGAAACAGCGAGATTACATGGGGTGAATGGAAAGGAGTGGGGCCGGGGGACCGGTCCCGGTCCCGGTCCGTCCGGTAAGGGCAAGGAGGAAAAACATATGTTTTTCTTTTATGAGACTGGCGACTCGCGTGGCTCTTGCCTGGATTCAAAGTTCGGATCCGGGAAAAGTAATGTTTTCGCGTGGCGAAAACAAACGGTTTGGTGAGAAGACAAAGGGATAAAAAAATCGCGTTGCTTTATCTTTGCAATGAGTGCTTGTTTGGTGAAAATGATCGTTTTTCCTACGTAAGCCGAGATGTCGGGTGGTCAGATTCAAGGTATCATTGAGCCATCAACAGGAGAGGATGATTCAAATGAATCACACATTGGACCAGCAAACGATTGAAGAGATGAAAGTGCTATTGCTTAGAAAACTTCCTAAACGGATGGACATCGACCCTGAGGCATTCGAGTTGGTGAGCATGGATATTCTTTGTGAAGTGACGGTCTTCTTCAATACGAACACGCTACAAGTACATAATTGATCGTTTCAATAAGTATACATGCATACTTGTCGATTGGTATACGTGTATACATTTTTAATTTCTATCTCTCGTGAGTGTTTGAACGAGGCGTGAAACATATAAGTATCGGGAATCGATTTATATAAATTGAAAGGGATAAGACGTGATGAGTCCCTTCGATTTCCTTCGAGATATATGTATATGCCTCTTCATCCATCTTACCTAGTGTATTCAGTTTTGTTTAATTGAATGCTGACTTCTTGTCGTAGAAAAACTCTCCAATCAGATGAGGGCACTGAAAAAACTTCGCTCTATCCGAGAATAAACAGAGAAAAGGACGATTGGACCGACTTATGTCAGGACAATCGTCCTTTTTTCCTTGCCCTTATCCTGTTATTTTTTTCCTTAGGGTGATGATTCGCTTCAAGTTGACCGCAATGAAGCTCATTGCGCTCGGTCACGTCATGCCTTTCAGGTCTGACGTCTTGTTTCGCGACAGACAGTGCTTGTTTCTCAGCTGGCTGTTCTTCGCTTCAATGGCGAATCGTTTCCGGCGGTGGTCCTTGAAATCATCGGTCTGCTCGCAGTCGATTTGATTGCTATGTTCCCACAACTTTATAGACACGCTGTAGGATTTTGATATGGCTCCGCTCTTGTAACACCTTCGCGCAGCGGGCACTGTTTACATAGCTCGATGACGAAAAAGTAAGTTTCCACCTGGTTCTTTCCGATGTCCTTTCGTCACCCGGTTCGCTGCTGGCGGATAGACTTGCGGGTTCAATGGCGCGACGAGCTTGTACCCTTGCGAAGCAGCATAGATCAAAATGTCTCGGCTTGAATAGGTCGCGTCGCCTACGATGTGGTCGAACTCTGCGCCAGGTTTGGTGTCTCTTTTCCACGTGGCTCGCCAACTGTGGGCCATCTGGAGCTTCCCCAGTTGTGACGACAACAGACGTGATGATTCCTTTCTCTGTCATCGCGAGATGATGTTTGTAACCGAAAAAAGCGGAGTCGGCGCTCTTGTGTCCGGGCATCGGTGTTCCGGGAGACTCGGAGTTCGACGTGCGTATCCTCCGCAAATTCGCGTTCGAGGTTCACCCGGTCGCGGATGTGTTTGCGCACCATCAACTCGGACATCTCGGTCTTGACAGTCTCGGCGAAGGTGAGCGCATAGGAAAGCTGTGCGGCAAAATCTGTCTCGTCCACCTTCTCCAGGAAACGCCCTTTCGCTGCGTCGGATTCCTTGTAGCACTATCTTTGTATCCTCGATGATCGCCTGTCCAATCGGTTTCTGCCCGTACTTGTCCCGTGAATGGGTCGCATCGACGATCAAAGTCCGTCCCTTGAGCAGTCCCATTTCTTTTGCGACTTCGACCGTGTTTGATCAGTTTGTCGAGGAGTTCTTCATCGTCTATGAGCTGACGGTGGAACTTCGTGAGCGACGACGGGTTGATGACATCATCTTCCGGCGCAAAAATCGAGAAAATATATGTAAGCGAGGTCGATCTTCGCCCGTCTGACGAGGTCATCTTGAGTTTTTCAGTGCCTTCAATCTGATAAACAGGTTTGTAATTTCCTCTGTCTACCTATTGGGGAGTATATCAAGATAGATAGGGTGTTTATTGTCTGTCTATTCTTTAGGCAGTTTAACGCATAATAGTATAATTTAAATATCAATTTCTGTTCTTACTAATTTATTTAACTTTGCTTCGGCATAGAAAAAACCGAAATTCTTAATACCATGAGAGATAAAGTCGTCAGATTTTTGTAAGTGAAGTTTTGCTTTTGATACATCACTCTCTAAAAATGCAATCATTGCTTTACCGCGCTCATAAGTAATAACTTCTAACGGAGAGAGTTTTTCTTGTAATCTTTTTATTTTTTCGAGCTCATTTTTCTTATTAAAGAAGAGATTGAGTTGACTCATTTGAGTAAAGTAAGCAAGCTTTATATCTACTCGATCAGGTATTTGTAGTTCAAAGTTATTTAATACTACTTCTCTCGCATTATTAAAATTATTCGTGTCTATTTCATAGTAGTACACCATAACAGCTGATAGTGAATCAGTGGGGTTATTTTTTGCAGCACTAATACTCTCTTTATTCCATTGTTTAGGTCTGAGGGGGCTCGAAAGTTCTTTGCTACGAATCATTTGGTCAATCCAAAGCATGGACTCCTTGTCTCTTTTCCATAACTTTTGGATAATATAACCATCCGAGTCACTCCCGGCAGCTGTTGGAAATATTGTTATTAAAAACAGTCCCATATTCATCAGCGCAAAGAATGAGAAGAATGAATAGTTTGAAATTGAATATAAGAGATAGCTAATTATCGAGGTCGATAAAGAAAAAAGCGGACCACCAATGGCATATAATATTTCATTTTTAATCATTTTTTCTTTTTCAAATGAAGAAGGAAGCATCATTGAAGTACCACCGAATGCAATCCAACTAACGTTAGGAACTATTCTGATTTTGTTCGCTGACTTTTCTAGAGTCAATGGTCCTGTTGTGAAGTATAAAAAACGATGTCCAACATTCAATCCGAACAATACATGTCCCAATTCATGAATAGTTATTGAAAGTAGAAATCCACTCAAATAGGAAGCATAAAAGAATAAATCTTGCCGATCTGAAGGGGAGAAATAGTACATTAAGAAGAATATGAGAGATAAATAACCAGTGACATATGGTGGTGAGAGTAATTTTTTCAAAATCAAAGCCTCCTTCTAAGTGTGAAAGTTCGGAAATTTAATTTACATCATTGGAGATAGTCAAGAGTTTGGCGTAGATTTATCTGCCCGTAACCATATAAGTCATCTCGTCCGGGCGAACCTAAATCGATAACCGATTTTTTGAGAACTTTAATAACAGATTTGTTAGAGACTTTCTTTCTATCTTGTTGAGTCATTCTTGACTTTACCACTAATATAGTGGCACTTACTTGTGGAGCGGCTATACTTGTACCATAAGTCAATGTGTATCCTTCCGGCATACCCACATATGCATCAAGTTCATTTTGAGCAAGTGAAAATGGATATGCACTTACTATCAAATCAAAGAGGCCTGACTTCTCATCTAAATCTCCTCCAGGTGCAGTGAAGTCAACGTTCTTACCGGTATTTGAGTAGCTTGAAATTTGAGTGTTTATGTTTGTTGCTGAAACAGTGATGACATTTTTAATATTTCCAGGAAGATGAACTGTTTTCGATTTTTTCAACTTGTCTAAGTTTTCAGCTCGATTCCCGGATGAAGCGACAACAATTGTTCCGTTATCTTCTGCATATTCGATTGCGCGTTCATATGCCTTTATGAGTACAGCTTCATCATGTATATTAGAATTTTTGTAAGTGCCGAGGCTCAAATTTATTACATCATTTTGATGATTTGTCGCATCAATAATCGCTTCAAGAACCCAAATTGATTCACCATCTACTTTATCCAAAACTTTGTATGGAGTAATTTTGGTTTGGGGAGCGATATTGGCCATTACAGCGGCCACTGAAGTACCATGTCCCATATCATCGTTTACGTTTTGATTATCGTTTACATAATTTTTTGCATGATTTAAGTCCAGATGATCTTTTAACAATGGATGATTTATATCTACACCACTGTCAATCAATGCTACAGATGTTCCAAATCCTCTATCAGTAATTCCGTACTGACCATCCACGGTCTGCATCAAATACCAATTGAAAGGACTTAGTGAAGGGTCATCTAAATTGAAAAACATAGGTACATTTTGTTCTATGCTATTCTCATTTGGAACAATTGTATGCGCAGAAGTGTTTTCCATGTTCTCTTTTATTTTCTTTGCCTCAACATTTACCTTTAAATTAGACTCACTGGTAAATTTGGGTAACTCGCCTTGTTGTACAATACTTTGAGCATATTGCCTCGAAAGTTCATTCAATTCATTTTCAGTTTTCGTTTTGCTTACTAGAGGCTTTAATTGAACCAATAGAATTTCTTCTAATACTTTAATTTCATATTCGTTATTATCAATCTTTTTAAGGAATGAATTCATTTTTCCTTTATTCTTAAAAAGGAAAGTTTGATTCTCGGTTCCTGTTAAAATGATATTATTTTTGCTTGCTGATACCTCTCCATCCGTTATAGACAAAAGAAATAGAACAGGAACAATTAGTGCCAGCCTTTTACTAAATTTATTAAAAGTTTTCATGTTGATACTCTCCTATATTTTTTGATTTTTCATTAAAGTACTTCTGAAGGTTGTTCGTTTAAATATAGTTCTTTGTAAATATCATTTATTCTCATGAGTTCGTCATGAGAACCGATTGCCGCTACTCTACCACGATCCATAACTATTATTTTATCTGAGTTCTTAATAGTGCTTAACCTATGTGCAATAACAATTCGAGTACAAGCGAGTTGAGCAATACTGTCCTCAATTAAATTTTCTGAGATGTTATCTAAAGCACTAGTAGCCTCATCCAACAACAATATTTTTGGATTTTTAATTAATGCTCTTGCCAAAATTATGCGTTGTCTTTCTCCACCCGAAAAATTGACTCCTCCTTCAGACACTTTACCTAAGACACCCATCGGTAGTTTCGTAATCACCTCCTCTAAATTAGCTTGACGCACAGCGTTGTCGAAATTTTTTGCGTATTTTAAGTTCCCCATCGTTATATTTTCTAAAATGGATTTGTTAAACAAACGAGCTTCCTGCAATACAACACCGATTTGTGATCGTAAATGTTTTAAATCAACATCTTTGATATTTATTCCATCGTAAGAGATTTCTCCTGAGGATTGTTTATATAAACCTACAATGAGCTTTGCTAATGTACTTTTTCCAGAACCTGAGGGACCGACGATTGCGACACGTTCACCTGATTTTATTGAAAACGAGATATTTTCGACAATTGGGGGACTGAATGAGTCATGTGAAAACGTAACTTTTTCAAATTTCAAGTTTCCTGTAATCGTGGGTTTAACAAATTCAATGTCGTCATCTTTCTTCTCTATCTCTGGTTTTGTATTAACCACATCCATCAACTTTTGAATATAGGAAGACATATATATAAAGTCGATATAAGTAGAACTTATGGAAATCAAAGGAGCCATTATTGATAGGGAGATTGTACTAAAGGAAACGAGAGTTCCAATTGTGATTTCTCCAGAAAGAACTTGTTGACTACCAAGCCATAGTATAGTCACTGGGAGTATAAATTGAATAGATGAAGACACAGATTGAATCAGAGTATTCCAAATGTTACTTTTCTCTGAAATTAATAGTTGCTCGAGATATTTATTAAGCCATTCAGAATAGATAGAGTCCTCGTTTCCAATCATTTTTACGTCAGAGATGCCATAGATGTTATCGGCCAGCAACTTTTGAACAGTACTTTGTGATAAGACTGACTTTTCAGAGAAGTTTCTAAGTACTTTTGTATTTAGAAAAACAAAAAACAAAGCTATGCTGGCCATTACTAGAACTATAGTAGTTAAGTAAATAGAATAATAGAGCATGATTGAGAGATAGGACATTACCAAGAATATGTTAATAAATATACTGACTGAGTTATTCGATAAAATTTGTCTTATATAAACATTAAGGTTCGATCTATAAATCAGTTCTCCACTTGAACGATTCTCAAAAAACGAGTATGGTAATTGAAAAATTTTTTTTACAAACATAGACATTAGGTTTTTATCTAATTGAGTCTGAAGTTTCGCGACAAAAAAACCTTGGAGTCCAGTCAACAACATATTAAATACAATCATTATTAAAATTATGTATCCTATCAGCTGAAAAACTTCATCAAAATTATTTGAGAATATTTCATCAGTAATCCACTTAATAAAGATAGGTGAAGCAATCGCTACGGATTGTAATGCTAGCGAAAGGAAAATGATTAACGATACTTTTTTAACATTTTTCAACATTATTTCCCTTAATAAAGGTAAATAACTTTCTTTTTTCTTTTTTTTGAAATCGCTAGTTACATTAAAGTACATAATACTCTCAGAAAAATTTGAGTTAAACTCATTTCGTGAAATTTTTTTTCTTCCGGTCTCTGGATCTACTATGTAGAACTTATCGTTTACTATTTTTTCTAGTACAACGAAATGATTTTCATTCCAATGCACAATTGCAGGTAAATCGTTTCTTTGAATTTGACTAGTGGAGACTCTAAATCCCAAAGACTTCAAACCAGAGCTCATAGCAATCTGTGAAATATGATAGAATGAACCTCCGTTTTTTGGTATACCAAAATCATTTCTCAGTTGTGTCAATGTGACGTGTCGACCATAGTAACTAAAAATCATGGCAACACAAGCCAAGGCGCATTCACTATGCTCCATTTGTTCAATGTAGTGTATCTTTTTCAATGTTATAGTGCACCTCAAATCATAAAAACTTTAAAACCAAATACAAATATATCATATTTTATTAAAAATAGTAAAAAAAGTAACATTTGAATTTATATGTTACTTTTTTTATATATATTAACTTTTGAGAATATTATTGACATTTATTTTCCTTAAAGATACATTTGTCATGCGAATAATGTAAAATTATCGCAAAAAATATTAGGGGGAATTATAGTGCTAAGAAACGAAGCGTTAAAGAAAGTCGCATCTAGCAATCCTGCTGGAGACACTTTGACAGCAATGTCAATGGAAGAATTATCACGTGTAAATGGAGGAGGAGATGTTGGTGCAGAGCTTACGCCTACAACTTCTACATACCTCTGCATCGGTGTTGGAATTCGATTAAGTTCACAAAAATGTGCATACGTTGGTGGGACAATTGTAAGTGGAGTTCTTTCTAACGCTAAATGTTAATTCAAGAGGAGGACAATTGTATGAACCGAAATGAAGCGATTTTGAAAATGTCTAAATCAGCAGATCCTGCTGGAGAGAAACTTCGCGCATTATCTCAAGACGAACTATCACTGGTAAGTGGTGGAGGGGATGTTCAACCCGAAACTACTACCCTATGCGCTTTTACAGGTGGAATAACGTTCTCTGTAGCGATGTCCAAGCTATTTAAATGCGGTCCGAACAAATAATATATTTTAATCGAGAGCGCTATAATGTCTTTAACGTTATAGCGCTCTATTATGTAAAAAAATTGAGTTAATAGAGGTGTATAAAATGAATACTATCACTCATGAAGGTAAAGTATTATTGTTCAAAAAGTTAAAAAAAGCATTTTCGATTGAAGAACGTAAGGCCTTTATTCCGAACGAAAGACTTACAGAAAAAGAAATAAAGAATATTATTGATGAATGGAAGTCTTTTACACATATGTCTGACTCCTCAATATTAGAGAGGGTAAAATCTGAAAATCTAACTTTAGAAGATTTTGCACATATTCTTAAGTTGTCAAACGATGAACAATATATAGAACAAGAAATCAATAGAGACTTCATACCAATGTGGTATGAAGAATTGAAAGACATATTTGATCTTTGTTCGGAAAATCCGATTTCTAAAGTCTCTGAACATTCAATGAGCCTTGCATTTAGGCCTTTTTATTTATGGGTGAATAAAAACTTGGTCGAATTCATTGATGAAAATCAATATTTGAAAACTAAGGTTGATTCTGAAAAACTCATTGACTCACTATTAGTTAATCTTGAAACTGGAATAATCAAAAACGGAATTAGAGCTGTAATTTTTGAGTTACACGTTTCAAAAGAAATGGGCGAATTAAAAGGAGAAACTTCTAACGACCGCTACAAGTTTTTCATAGAAAATTGTCTTGCTGAAGAAAATTATTTACACTTTTTTTATAGTGAGTATCCGGTTTTGGCAAAGATTCTTTATACGCAGTGTAGTGATTACTTAAAAAATATAAAAGAAGCTTTAGGAAATCTTGAGAAAGATTACTCTGTTTTACAACCGATGTTTAATTTTTCAGATGAGAAGTTGGTATCTATTAAAAGTGATTTGGGTGACTCTCATCAACGAGGTAAAACAGTAATGCGGTTTGAGTTCGAATCGGGAAAAGAAATATTATATAAACCAAAAAATTTAGGGCTATCAGCTCACTTCAATAACTTATTAAATTGGTTTAATAAGAAAAACTTCTCCCCTCAGTTTAAGAGTTACAGATCTTATACTTCAGAAGATTATGCTTGGGAAGAATTGGTAGAATATAAAAGCTGTGAATCTGAGGAAGATGTTAGGAAATACTACGAGAGATTAGGTGGACTTATCGGAGTATTATACTCTATTAATGGAGTTGACTTTCATTCTGAAAATGTCATTGCACATGGAGATTCTCCAATTCTGATTGATATTGAAACAATTTTTCACCATCAAAGACAAGTTGATGAAAATGAAAAAGTGACAGCTGAATATAAAGCTCGGCATAAAATTAATGATTCTGTGTTATCAATTGGCTTACTCCCTCATTTGGCTTTTAAAAGCGCGGAAGGGAAGGGTATTGACCTTGGCGGGATGAGTATTACAAATGAACCATTACCTTTGGATATTTTTGCTATCGAAAATGATCAGACCGATGAAATTAAATTTGGGTTAAAAAAATCAGTCATTAATAAACTAGATCAGAATGTTCCGATTTTAGATGGATTACTTATTCCGCCAAACGATTATGTAGATTACATCATTAAAGGCTTTGATAAGGTAATGGAAATAGTTTTAGAGAATAAAAATGAACTCATAGCTGATGGTGGCATTTTAGATAGCTTCAAATCAGATATCATTCGAATTATTCTCCGTCCAACACAATACTATGGAAACTTTATCATTGAAGGAAGTCACCCTGACTATTTAAGAGACTGGATTGAAAGAGACAAAATGATGGAGAAGATATGGTTTACATTTTTAGAAATGGAACCAATATCTCATGAGAAGAGAGATCTATTGAATAATGATATTCCTTTCTTTTATTCTTATCCAGGGTCGACGAGCTTGATGTCTGGAGAGGGAGTAGAAATTAAAGCATATCAAAAGAAATCAAGTTTAGATTTCGTCAAAGAACGTATTGAAGGGATAAACATAAATATAATCTCAGAACAGAAATTGTTTATTGATACATCAATCCAAGGTAAAGGACATGACAATTTTGATAGTCTTAATACTATCAAATGCGACATGGAGAATGTTCAATCTTATAATAAAAATTTAGTATTTCTTGAAGCGATTTCGATTGGAGATTGGCTGATTGACACAGGTATTTATGGAGATTTTAACGATGTTACATGGACTACCTTAGATATTAATTATTTTAATCAATGGGAGATTTCTAATTCAGGTAACGGCCTATATAATGGACTAAGTGGGATTTTAATGTTCTCTGTGTATCTCTATAAAACAACAAAAGAAACTAGATTTAAAGTATTAAGTGATCAAATAGTGAATTCGATATTATTAACTAAAGTAAATAATTTAAATTTCAAGAGCGCATTTTTTGGTCATACTTCTTCAATTTATGCATTATTGCACTATAAAAAAGTAATTGGCACAGAAAATCCAAAGGTGGATGAATATATTGGGCTGGTTGTGAAAATGTTAGAACAAAATATTGAAAAAGAAGAATTGTTAGATTTATTGGGTGGAAGTAGTGGAATCATAATTGTACTTGTAAACCTTTATGAATCGACAAAAGATATTAATGTATTGAATCTGGCAATTAAATACGGACATCACCTTTTGAACCATTCAGTGCGGTTAAGTGAAGGAATTGCATGGAAAAGTTCAGACAATGAAAAACTACTATTAGGTGGACTTTCACACGGTACTAGTGGTATTGCATGTGCACTATTTAAACTATATGAACATACAAGTATAGAAGAGTTTAAGTATGTAGCTGAAGAAGCAATTAAATACGACAAGAGTTTAATGAATAAAGAAAAAGAAAATTGGTGCGATCTTCGTAATAATCAATATAACTCTCATCATTGGTGCAATGGTTCTGCGGGAATCGGCATCAGTCGAATTTTATTGAATCAATATTTATCAGAGGAAACAACAGTTAACGAAGAAATAAAATTAGCTCTTGAGACGACGTTAAAAAATGGTCTCGGTCATACACATTCACTATGCCATGGTGATTTAGGTGCAAGTGAATTGTATTGTTTAGCGTATGAAGAATTTAAGGATGAGAAACATCTGGAAATCTCAAAAAAGATAGTCATGAAAGTTATTGAGGAGAAACAGAAAAACGAAAAATTCTTAACAGGGCTTACAAATCATGTGCAGATACCTGGGATGTTTTTAGGTCTCTCTGGTATCGGATATCAATTTTTAAGAGTAATGTTCCCTTGTGATGTTCCTTCAATTCTTACTCTTGAAAACATATGAGAAGATAAATTATATATTAAAATAGGGATTAAGGTCTCGCCTATCGTAAACTATGCGTGACCTTAATCTGTTTATTTTTTTATATTATAAAGGTAAATGGCACCAGCGACACTATCTAGTAGAAATACAGCAAACATAATTTTTACACCTGCATCTAATGAAATAAACGATAATCCAATTAAAATCAAGACAGAGGCGATTGATATATATAGAATATTATACATTAGGTTGACAGTTTTTAATTTGATTAATTCCCCTCGTTCATCATTACCTTCCGTACTCTCCTTAAAATTCATTATATAGAGATTAGAGATTAAAACAATTCCACCTAAAATCGCGATTAAAAAATTCATTTAAATATCCTCCTCATAAGAAAAAACTTCTAGTATACTTCTGCCAAATGCATTTGATATTTTGAATGCAAGTATAAGGGATGGATTGTACTTGTTTTTTTCTATGTTTGTTATAGTTTGTCTACTTACATTAACGATTTCAGCTAATTGCTGTTGGGTCCATTTTTTTTCTCCCCTATACATTGCTAATTTATTATCTAGCAATTTGCTCACGTCCCTTCATAATATAACTTACTTATATAGTAACATATATAAAACATTTAGTAATGTATTTTTATCATAAAGTCGCAAATATATTACTTAATCCTTAAATCCATGATAAAAGGATAACATGTACGTGTTTCTGTGAGAGATTGGAGAATCGCGTTGCTCTGTCTTTTCATGAATGTGTATTGGCGATGTTTGGATTGATGAAAAAATGAGTGCTTGTTTGGTGAAAATGGTCGTTTTTCCTACGTAAGCCCTGGGCTTGTTTCAAACAAGCCCAGAGCTTATATGAAATAAACCGAGATGTCGAGCGGTCAGATTCAAGGTATTGTTGAGCTATCAACAGGAGAGGATGATTCAAATGAGTCACACATTGGACCAGCAAACAATCAAAGAGATGAAAGAGGTATTGCTTAGAAGACTTCCTGAACGGATGGACATCGATCCTGAAGCTTTTGAGTTGGTAAGCATGGACATCTTTTGTGAGGTGAAAGAAGGAGAACGATTAAAACAAATGACGGTCTTCTTTAATACAAACACGCTTCAAGTACATAACTGATTGTTTCAAAATGTATACATGTATACTTGTAGATTTGTATACGTGTATACATTTATTTTTCTCACTTGAGTCTTTAACGAGGCGTGAATCCCATAAGTATCGGGAATCGGTCTATAAAGACTGAAAGGGTGAGACGTGGTGGACGAGCGGCTACTTGATGACTATGCGTTCGATGGATTGGATCCGTTCGTCCGGGCCGTGTTCTCTGAACTGATGGAACATCCTGAGTGGCTACGTGTCGTCGACAGGGAACATTGCGTCGAGAAGGTCGTCCGGTTCGATGAAGGACGGAACTCGCCCTACTTTCGTATAGTGATCTATCTGGACGCAGAAGAGCGTCCAGTCAAGATTGTGTATCTGTATGGAACTTGGGTGGTGGCGGATGGGGATGTCAGCTTCGTTGTCTCAGATCTATCCAAAGGTGTATTCGAATATGAAGTGATGCATGTCCATTGGCTCATCAAGTATCGCTTTGAGGATTGGGGCGTGTCTGAAGACGGGGCATGGGAGAAGGAGTGGTGATTCGGGCTCATGCGTGAGCGTCTAACGCCAGGAGGCGAAGTCGCTCATCGCACCGCTGCCCCCCTGACGGCCCGATAACAAGAGCTGCTGGCTCACAAGCCGCATCTCTATGTTCCTGACCCTTTCTAACGGGAGGCACGGAGCGTAAGGAAAAATAAAAATCAAAGGCGTGGGCGCGTCTCATGCCACGCGAGGAACACCATTCGGTCGAATGGTGTTTTTATCTACCCGAAACATTCTGATTAATCAAAATGTTTCGGAGAGTGCTTCAGTCTTTTTAATTATCAAATACTTACTCCTTTTTACTACGAATCGATTAAAAGATAAGGAATAAATATAAAAATCTTTTTTTATCCAATTAAGTATAAATAACACTTAAAATATTTTATTGATGTAAAATTGAAAAAATATTTCCCCTTTGTTTGTAAATGTGTAAAATTATTTTAGCGACAGATTAATATAACAACAATTGTAAAATTATGGAGGTAAAGTATGCGGATATTCACTCAAAAGGCCCTCTCTGTTTTGTTGACCATCTCTCTTGTACTGTCCAATTTCCCGATGGGGAATGGTGTGCAAGCTGAAGGGAACGATTTGGAGAGTGATGAATCGATAACATTAAATATGAAGGGATCAGATCAAGAATTGATCGCCCCTGAGACGGAAGAGGACTATCTTCCCATTGAGAACATCACTGGGGAACACGTCATCGTTACAGAAGGGAAAGAAAAGGGGACATACGAATTGACCGCTTTTGATGACGCGATCAAAATCAAGAAAGCGGACGGCAAAACCGTTCCCTTAGACCCTAACCTTGAGCGTACGGAGGACGGCTATTCCCCAAAGGCGACGAGCCTTCCTCTGACCTTTGAGTCTTCTCTCGAGTCTGATTCACCGTTTATAAGAGTCGGACAGGGTGAATCGACCGTATCGTTCACATTGAAAGGACTTCTTTATGAAGATGAGCTCGTAATGCCAAGTGAGACCCCGACGGTCACAAACGAGAACCAAGTATGGCACAAAGAGGTATTTCCAAACGTCGACCTTCGTCACATCACGTTAAATGACGAAGTGAAAGAAGATATCATTTTTTATGAACAATCGGCGTTGCCTCGGGAAGTGATTTATGAATTCAAGACAGAACTTCGACCTGAGTTGAATGATAACCAAGTCTTTTTCTACCGAGACGATACATTATCGTTCACGATGCCGGTCCCGGAAATGCAAGATAGTTCAATCAATGAGAAGTCTGGACTCCCAGGTCGCTCGCTCGACGTTCAATATGAGCTTGTTCAACAAGGGGGCGATACGTATGAGTTGAAGGTTGTACCCGATCAAGACTGGTTGAAAGATCCTTCTCGAAAATATCCGATCTACTTAGATCCGACGTTGATTCGAAACGTGGGTCTCGACACGTTCGTCTCTTCGAAGTTTCCGACTTCGAACATGAACAAATTTTGGAGCTCTTCAAGGGGAGAGTATGTCTTATGGGTCGGGTATTATGATGCAACATCCGGAACGAACTATGGTTTGATCAAGTTCCCGGCTTTGTCAGACCTTCGTGGAGCAATCATCAATTCGGCAGAGGTGAACACTTTTGTCACCTGGAGCTATTATGCGACGACTAAAAACGGTCTCTGGCTTGATCGTGTAAATGAGAACTGGTCCGAGACCGGGGTCACTTGGAATACGAGACCATCGTCGACGAACTTGTTGTCCACAAACGTGGCAAGAGATCAATGGGCAAACTTCGACGTGACCTCTTTCGTCGATCAAGTCGCAGCGGGAAGCCGAACCGACTACGGATTCAAGTTCCATACGAACGGGAACGGTACGACACATTGGAAACAAATCTCGGCATCTGAGAATGGTTCAAATCGGACGAACTTGAATGTGTCCTATACTTATCCGAAGATGGCGACAGTCACGACAGAAGGGTTCTTGACGACCCCGACTGCATCGACCGGGTATATCAATGTGAACTGGCCGGCTATGTCTGGCGCGACCGGATACCGATTACAAATGTTTGACGGCAAAGGCTGGCAAACGATTTATACAGGCACATCCCGTGCGTTCACGACCAAAGACAAAAAGATTTTCCCGAAGACGACACAATATGGTGAGCGGGATTCGGGAACAGGGGGAATCAAGTTCCGCGGCGGGGATGGACAAGACCTTTTGGTCGAACCGTCTGTTTTTTTCAATATGAGCAGCGGAACGACGACGAACACACTCTCCTACCAGTTCCGTGTCATCGCGGACTACAAGCTCGGGAGCGGATCAGCCTCATCGGTGGCGAAACGTTCCCTCCAAGAATTGATACCAGATGTGCCGACGAACCTCTCGCTTGAGGTCCGCGATACAACGAACGATGACTTGGCGAGGTTCACGTTGAACTGGGAGGCATCTGAGCATGCGACAAGTTATGATATCTATGCGTTCAACGGTTTCTCCTATGAATTGATTGATAACGTCACAGGTACCAGCTGGAATCCGAGCGGCAAGCGGCTGTTCCCGACAACAAAACAAATCGAGGCGTTGCCTGTCAATACGAGAACGGCGTTCCGAAAAGGTGACGGCCAGGACTTTCCTGGTGACCCACGACCGTTATATAGCAAGAACAACCCCGATCACGATACGTATCCGACGGTGCTTCACTATTATTTCCGGGTATATGCCAAATCCTCCAAAGGCCAAAGTGGTGGGTCAGCTGTAAAGACGATGAATGTCCCTGCACCTCGAGTGACCGCGGAGGCAGTCGGATATGCAGATAACCGAAAAAACAATACCGGTTTCCTGTTTGCCAACTGGCAACCGGTACCTGGTGCGGCTGGATATAATGTCTATCTATTTAATGGAAAAGAGTACGACCTTGTCGACTCATTATCTGGAGAGGTGACGTCGTGGCATACACGTGACAAGAAGTTATGGCCGCTCGAAGGACAGTCTTATAAGCTCAACAACGACGGCGTCGTCGGACGAGGCGGTGAACTCCCGATTGATCCGAGCTCGAACTATATCTTGTCTGGCGGTAAATATGGCACTGAGAAAAAATATTGGATTCGTGTCACAGCCTATCGTGAAGCGGATAGTGAGGGTGTGCTCCTCGCTTCGAATTTTATTTCGGAAGGGAATCTAGTCAGAACATTACCGACGACACCAACCATCACGGCGATCAATGAACCAGACCTCGGTACTGAGGAATTTTATCCCATGCTTGAGACGTCCATCGGATCATTCAATGTCTTGAAGGGGAACCAATTCCTAGAACAGGTGGACGAAGTATTGCCTGGTCGAGGTCCAGAAGTGTCGGCGGCACGTTACTTCAATTCGACCTCCACCCGACTAGGGATGTTCGGTCTGGGATGGCACAGTGGCCTCGAGCGTCGCCTCGAGATTCCGAAAGATGCCGATACGAAAGTGGTCCGCTATGTCGACGCGGATGGGAGCGGACACCTCTTCCTTCGTGTACAAAGTGACGACGGAAAAGTGAGGCTACTCCCCCCGACTGGAGTGGACTACGACTTTTTGATTGATGAGGTCAATGACGAATATGTGATTCAGTTGAGCGACGGACAACGTGAAATCTATGACCGAGAAGGTCGTCTCATCGCCATGGAGTACGATACGAAAGCGCCAAACAAGAAGAACCGTGTTCGCTTTGACTATGAAGTGACCGGAGAGGCTACCCGGTTAAAAGCGGTCTATGCAGCAAGTGATGGCGGAGCGGACTCGCCCAATCGAATCGAGTTCACATATAACGAAAAAGGTTGGGTCAGCGAGATGAACGTGACAGCCTCCTCGGATGATAAGGTGGAGTCGAAAACTACTCGTTACACTTATGACGCATGGGATCGACTTGTAAGTGTGGACGGTCTCAAGGGAGAGAGCCCGACTAGAAGCTATGGCTATGAATATGACACGGCAGTATCAGTGATCGAGGAAACCGGGGAAGTGACTGCGCGTGACGCGACAGCCTCGATGATTAAGCGCCTCATTTTGCCAGGTCACGAAACAGCAGACAAGAACGAAGTCGTGGCTACCTTCGATGCGAAAACCATTTCTACGGTCAGGGAAGCAGACGAGACATTGGTTTCTTATAAGAATGTATCCGAGGAAAACACAGATGATATCACATATGAGACTCACAAGTTAAACGAGAGTAAAGAAGCAGCAGATGCCCCAGTCAAATTTGTCTTCGATAGGTTTGGACATTTGACGAAAGAGTCATCGAATGGAAAGAGCACGGTATATGAGTGGACGGATCACAGGGTTACGAAAGTGACGAACCCTGACGGGTCGATTGAATCGACCCACTATGCTACACGTGACACTGCAGACGTTGACGACACCAGGGAACTCGATGGAGCGGTTCGAAAAGAAGAAGATGCGACATCTCTTAGGACTTATGAGTATGCTGAGAACAATGATGACCTCCTCCGGATTGAAGACGAGTTCGGAATAGCAGAAGAGATTGCTTATAACGAAGACCGAGAAGAAGTGGTCAATCACGAAGAATCGGAAGAAAGAATCGGATTCACAGAATATGATGCTCTTGGGAATGTTGTTCGCGAGGGTGTAGGCTTAACGCCTGGCGTGAATCTATACGAGAATGGGGGATTCGAGTCTTCGGAAACGGTATCTCCGGGTACAATCATGATGAATGGGAGAAATGGAAAGGCTCTGCAGCTTGACAGTACGACGCTCTCACGTGAAATGGACGTCAAAGCAGGCAACCCTTACAACCTGGGTATCGATATGAAAACGACAGGAACAGCTAAAGGGAGCGTCACGTTGACACTACTCAATAGCTCAAATGTATCAGTCGGTTCATATGTGATTCGTCCGATGGGGAACCTTGACGAATGGACAAGACGTTTCGTCGAGTTCACGGCACCAGACGGAGCTACGAAAGTCAGAGTTGACATTACTTCAGAAAATGGGATCACTGTATTCGATGAGGTTCAATTGGACACGGCCAAACAAGGGCATGCCGTCTCTGCCTCGGCATTCAACCATGTCGAACAAGGCGGGTTTGATGGGGTGAACAAGTGGCAACTCTCCAAAGCTGTCACAAGCGTGACTGGATATATGAGCGGGAGTGGACTAAATCTTCTTGCCGATGGGTCGGCAAAGCAAACGATTATAGTCAATCAATCGGTAGCCAAACCGTTTTATGTCAGTGCTTTGGCCCAAAAGGCTACGAAGGACACCGTGTTACACGTGACGGCCACGTATGAAAATGGAAGTACTGTGCAAAAGACGACCTCTTTCAATAATCTTCATGTCGAAGAAACGGCGAAGGCACCTTGGCAACGGCAATCCGTTCAATTGACGTCTGAGACGAATCAGAAACTGAACAAGCTAGACATCACGATACAAAATAATTCAGGTGAAGATGTACTCATCGACGCGGTTCGGGCGTCAGTCGGACGCGTCGTATCGGAATCGTCCTATGACAGGCAAGGAAACTATGTGTTACAGGACACGGGATTGACAAAGTCACCGGTCAACTATTCGGTCGATGCTTTCGGGAACATCCTGTCCGTAAAACAGGGAAGTCATCTCCGAAAGAACACATACGATGTACGTGGACGTCTACAAACGACTGTTGCTGAGAACGGCACGAGAATCTCCTATGGATATAACGATAAAGACGAAGTGACGAGGAAAACATTTGATGCGACAGTGACCGAATATGAGTATGAGAAAGGGCGTATCACTTCGGTCACACGGCCCGGTGAGCAGACATATCGATATGAGTATGATGACGTCACGAGCCATTTGACAGGGATTACGCTTCCTTCAGGAAAAGGTATGATCAATGTCTATGATGGTGAAGGGAACATCATAGAGGTGAAGGAGAAGACCGGGGTTGAGGGGACAGCGACTGTCAGTCGCTTCAACTACGCCTATGACCAATCCACTGGGGAACTGACGACTATCTCAATGGGGATCAATGATTCGAAACAAAAACACTACGAATATGATCCGGGTAAAACAGACCCCGACGATGAGAGTGCAGGGAAAATCGGTACAGGTCGTTTGAAAGGGATCACGGATTACCATGGTGTCACCCAGAATTGGGTGTACAAAGGTGAAGGGACCACACGTACAGAAATCCTGTCCTCAATTCGGTTGGGAGACACTACCCGTGAGTTCGAATACGATGCCGCGATGCGAAATGACGCGGTAAAGATCGGGGAGAAGGGGTGGAAGTTCCGCCACAACGAGAACGGGAAGGTCACCCAGATCACGATGCCCGGACAGGGGGGAGAATCACTCGTCGCGCTTGATGAGACGGGTGCCGTGTCAGCATGGACTGCATCTGCCGGGGACAAACAAATCGCTTATGAGCGCTATACCTATGACGAGTATGGGAACTTGACGCAGTTGGACAAGGATGGACGGACGGCACTCTATTCGTACGATGCGATGGACCAGCTGGTTGAAGAGCGGACACTGGATGGGCAAACGATTACGTATGAGTATGATGCCCGTGCGAACCGAACCAACGTAGACGATAAACTGGCCGAGTTCGACAGTTCCAATCGATTAACCAAGTTCGATGGTCAAGGCATTACCTATGACCAAGATGGGAATCGTATCGAAGATGGACGCTTGACGTACACGTGGGATGCCTTGGGTAACCTGACTGCAATCCAAGAGACTGGCGGTACGAAAGCATGGCAGTTCACCTATGACGAGCAGGGA